>NZ_JAESMI010000127.1:0-36579 GCF_017893095.1 Staphylococcus sp. GDX8P80P
CTGGCATTTTTGCTAGGAATTCTGTCCCACTCCCTATAAAAATGTATTGACAGTAGTTGACTGAACTAAAAGGGCATTTGTAACAATCTGCTTTTAACTTATCTGAGTCGATGCTTTCATAATTTTACTTTATGTTCTTTGTTATATGCCAAATAAGATTGAATGCCTTTAGCTATATCAAATTGAGGGTGATAACCTAATGATTCAAGTGGTGTAATGTCAGCACAAGAATGCTTAATATCTCCAAGTCTTGGTGCTTTAAAGTGGTATGGGATACTGTAATTGAAGCCCTTTTCAAACGCTTTAAAAACTGCTTTCAGATTTGTTTGTATGCCCGTACCTACATTGAATATTAAACCACTTGTTGCTGGGGTATTCAGCACAAGCCACATAGCAGCAATTAAATCATCAATATAAACAAAATCACGAGTTTGTTCACCATCACCATAGAAGGTAAATTCAGTCTGATGCGTAAATCTATGATTCATTATTGAGATGACACCTGAATAATCCGAGTTTGGATTTTGTCTTGGACCATAAACATTAAAGAATCTGAGACAAGCGCAAGGCATATCATATAAATGATGGTAAATCTTAGCATACTGCTCTCCAGCGTATTTCTGTATTGCATATGGAGATAATGGCGATGGTTTAGAGTGAGAAACGGATTTAGGTAAACTTGGTAAATCACCGTAAATGGCTGCCGATGAGACAAATATGAATTTTTTAATTTGCTTATTGTACGTTCGAATGGTTTCTAGAAGATGAACTGTGGCATCAATATTAATTTGATTAGATAAAGATGGTTTCTCAATTGTTTCAACAACACTCACCATGGCTGCTAAATGAATAACATAATCAAATTGCTCTTGACGTATTAATTGCGTTACAAACTCAAAATCGGTGATATCCTTGACGTAAATATGTTCTTTATTAACAAAGGGAATATTGTGTAAGTATCCAGAACTTAAATTATCGATAACATGTACCTCGATATTCTGCTTAACAAAATGTTCGGCTACATGTGAGCCAATAAACCCTGCTCCGCCTGTAATTAATGCTTTCATTTGTGTACTTCCTTTTCTTGATGTCGTTAATTTGTGTAATTATATTATACTTTATTTTTGTAAAAATATAAAATTATAATAATATCGTTTGTATTTTTTTTTGCGTGAAACACCCATCTGACTAATAATTAAAACTTTTCAGATAATATGTATGTAAGCGATTGCAAAAATAACCCGAAGCATAGTAGAATGAAATTAATGATACAAATTATCATTTTAAGTAAGTCAATGTTTTACTGATTTTTATAATTCTTACAAATACATAGGGGGTAATTAAGAATGGTAGTACCTTTCAAAAATGAACCTGGGATTGATTTTTCAGTACAAGAAAATGTAGAAAGATTTCAAAAAACGTTAGAACAAGTTAAAAGTGAATTTGGTCAAACACTTCCAATTGTGATTGACGGTGAGCACATTACTAAAGATGATACATTTGATTCAATTAATCCAGCTAATACATCGGAATTAATTGCTAAAGTATCTAAAGCAACTAAGGAAGATGTTGATAAAGCATTTGAATCTTCAAATAAAGCTTATAAAGCGTGGCGTCAATGGTCACATAAAGATCGTGCAGAATTATTATTACGTGTAGCAGCAATTATTCGTCGTCGTAAAGAAGAAATTTCTGCGGTTATGGTATACGAAGCAGGTAAGCCATGGGATGAAGCAGTAGGCGATGCGGCTGAAGGTATCGACTTTATCGAATACTATGCACGTTCAATGATGGAATTAGCAGATGGTAAACCGGTATTAGACCGTGAAGGGGAACATAACAAGTACTTCTATAAATCAATTGGTACAGGTGTAACGATTCCACCTTGGAACTTCCCATTTGCTATCATGGCTGGTACAACATTAGCACCAGTAGTAGCTGGTAATACAGTTCTATTGAAACCTGCTGAAGATACAGTATTAACTGCGTATAAATTAATTGAAATTTTAGAAGAAGCAGGTCTTCCTAAAGGTGTTGTTAACTTTGTACCTGGTGATCCTAAAGAAATTGGTGACTATTTAGTTGATTCTGTGCATACACACTTTGTTACGTTCACAGGTTCTCGTGCAACTGGTACACGTATTTATGAACGTAGTGCAGTGGTTCAAGAAGGCCAAACATTCTTAAAACGTGTTATTGTAGAAATGGGCGGTAAAGATGCGATTGTCGTTGATGAAAATATTGATACGGATTTAGCTGCAGAGTCAATCGTAACGTCAGCATTTGGCTTCTCTGGCCAAAAATGTTCAGCATGTTCACGTGCTATCGTACACAGTTCAGTTTATGATGAAGTCTTAGAAAAAGCAGTAGCATTAACAAAAGAATTAACCGTTGGTAATACTGTAGATAATACATTTATGGGTCCTGTAATTAATAAAAAACAATTCGACAAAATTAAAAAATATATCGAAATTGGTGGTAAAGAAGGTAAAATTGAAATTGGTGGCGAAGCTGATGATTCAACAGGTTACTTCATTAAACCAACAATTATTTCAGGATTAAAATCATCTGACCAAGTAATGCAAGAAGAAATCTTTGGTCCAGTGGTTGGCTTTACTAAATTTGATAATTTCGAAGAAGCAATTGAAATTGCGAATGATACAGACTATGGTTTAACAGGTGCAGTGATTACGAATAATCGTGAGAACTGGATTAAAGCAGTGAATGAATTCGATGTAGGTAACTTATACCTTAACCGTGGATGTACTGCAGCAGTTGTAGGTTACCATCCATTTGGTGGCTTCAAAATGTCTGGTACAGATGCTAAAACAGGTAGTCCAGACTACTTATTAAACTTCTTAGAACAAAAAGTCGTTTCAGAAATGTTCTAAGATCAAAAAATATTTTATAAATATAAAGCTGGGAGTGGGACGATGAATTAAAAAAAGAATTCAGTCCCACTCCCTTATATTATAGATTCTGTTACAGCACATTCTTAATGAAATAAAACAGAGATTGTTGTGAATTATGAATTAAGTTGTGTGTAATCTTGCCCGTGTAACATCCAACGTACGCCATATTTATCAGTGAAGGCACCCATTTTTCCACCCCAGAATTGTTCTTTAAGCGGCATTTCGATGTTTACAGAGTCGTGATTTTTAATTTTATCGTAAAATTGTTGAACTTTATCTGAATCGTTATGATCATTAACATCGAAATCGATAAGCAGTGAAATACCATTATTAATATTCTCTACGCGTCCAAATGAATCGGAACATAAGATTTTGACGCCTAATACTTCGAATTCTGCGTGCATAGTAGCGTCTGCAGCTTGTTCTTTCGTCATGCCAAATTGTTCTGCTTGTGCTTCGCTAATGTCTAATCTTTTAACGTTTGTAGCACCAAAGACGTCCTCGTAATAAGATATTGCTTCTTTTGCTTTTTCGAATGCTAAATATGGAAATAATTCAGTCATGATTTAACCCCTTTTTATTAGTTTATAACCAATGCCATTATATATTGATTTATAATAAATAGCGATTAATACCTATTGACGACTATCAAAAAAAACATGAAGAAGTAGCTTTGATGCCTACATCCTCATGTTTATTTAATCGTGTGCTTTGACATTGATAAGTTTATGAAAAATTTGGTCCATTTGCTTAGGTTTGATTTCTACATTTTCATCCTTTTTCCAATCCATAAATGCATTTAGCACGGAACCGAAGACATAGAATACTAAACTCTTAGGAACGACACCGTCAACAGTAATGCGATGCATGTTTGCTTTGAAGTCGTTCTGCATGATTTCAATCAAATAGTTATTGCGCGCTTCATCAAATGCTTTATCATTGAATTGTTTATGTTCAATTCTAGATATTTCTTCTTTATTAAACGTATTGGCTAGTGTTTGAAAAGGATTATTCAAACGTTCTTTAATGTCAGTCGCAAAATAATCATCATGTGTTAATTTCAATAGCTGATTTAATAATTCGAATTTATCATAAAAGTGTTTGTAAAACGTCGTGCGATGCACACCAGCATTTTTGCAAATCATATTTACCGTTATAGTTGAAAATGCTTCTTCTTCTAGCAACGAATATAGACTATCTGTTAATGCTTTTTTGGTCTTAATTACCCGTAAGTCTTTATCATTCAAAATTGTTCTCCTCTAACATCTATAGAAGAATCTAATCATTTTATAGAAACATAATATCTAATTATAGATTATATAAATACATAAATAAACATGTATTTACATTAAAGATGTAAATAACGTATAAAAATTAAACTGATATGAAAATTCTGAAATATCGTGTACGATGATTTAGACGATGCGTTTCAAAGCATTGTGAAAGGGTATATGTTATGCAAATAGAAACATTGTTTAACGAATGATATTAAACGAGTTCTGTATGGGAGGATTTCAATTATGAAGGGCAGTAAACAATTAGATCAAATTAAAGAGGATAATAAGAAGCAACTTAAGAAATTATTTAAATATGATAAAGATAGCGCGCTAACATTTAGTAAAGAAGACCGTGAAAAGGTTCAAGATAAATTTGGCGTTTATGTTATTTTTGATAAGAAAACGCCTATTTTCGTTGGACAAACTGGTGGTTACTCTACAGGGTATCAACTAATTACTAAGGATTTATTTAATAAATTAGGTCAATATAATTTAAAATCAGGTGTAGGGACGACTAAATTTAAAAAAGGCTTAGCACAACAAAAAGGGGTTAATGTAGACGATATAAAATCAATTACAGCTGAAGATTACAATTTGAAATTCCAATATGTCAATGTTAAAAATGAACCAGCATTCATTAACGTTTTAGAAATTTTAGCCATTGAATATGCTAAAGACAAAGGTTATGAATTATATAATTTTAATCAAAACTAATGTGATTTTTTACACCTGTAATATGGTTGGGAATTAAGGTTAAGACATTAACGGATTTAAGCAATGAATTTAATGCGACTTTCCGTGTGTCTTAGCCTTTTGTTTTTATTTTCTGAAAAGTGGTATGGAAGAATAAAAGATATGAAAAGTAGGAGATACTATGGCAATCCATGTCCACTATCAAGACCAAGCACATCGTTTTCATACTGCATGTACATTTTCAGCTATACCTGAAGATGCAAGACTTGTATGGGTTGATTTCGAAAATCCAACTCAAAATGATCAAGCAATACTGACGCAACGGTTCAATATTGCTAAACACCACTTAGAAGCGTCTGTATTTACAGTAACAAGACCCAAAATAAGTACCCATCCGCATAAACAACATTTATATCTCATACTCCATGCGATAGGTCACAATGATTTTTCAGCAGAACCACTAAGTATAACTGTAAAGCATAATTGGATGATTACCGTACATAAATATCCCATGAAGGTTTTATCAGACATCATTTCATCATTCAATACGTTGCCGAAAGACATAACTGTAACTGAACTGGTAGCCGTCATGATTGATAGAATCACAGATGAATATTTTAATTATGTCAATCATGTGGAGGACATTGTCTTTTCTTTTGAAAATCAGAATGTAGATAAAGTTAATAACCGTAAATTAATGGATGATGTCTATCACATTCGCTCTGAAATTATTAAACTCAAGCGTGTATTGATGCCAATGGAACAATTACTAAATGAAATGATAGATGAAACATCATTAAACGTATCACACGAGTATCAGTTATTGATTAAGCATATTCATAGTAGGTTATTAAGACAGAACGATACGTTAATGGCATGTGAACATATTACAGATGATATTAAAGATAATAATGAGTCTTATCGTTCTAATAGAATTAATGGCGTGATGAATGTGTTAACGATTATTTCATCCATATTCTTTCCATTATCATTTTTAACGGGATGGTATGGCATGAATTTCTCCTATATGCCTGAACTCGATTGGCATTATAGCTACTTTGTCTTTATCGCAATTTCGATCATAGTTGTTGTATCACTCATTACACTTTTTAAAAAGAAAGATTGGTTCTAACACAAATTAAGCGTGGGGCAATGAATACAATTTGGATTCTGCCCCACTTTATTAATGATTGTGTGTCTCTTCGGTAACGTGTTGACTATACTTTCGTTTGTAATATCTTGATAGTTTCATATCGTGAACAAAAGAAATCACAGGTCTTGCAGTCATTTGAAGACTACCAATCACAAATAATATTGTGCCAGCAATCATTGTTTGATCACTAAAGAATAAAAAGCTTCCTATCAAGAATATAATGCCTAATACAATATCATTGATTTGATATAGTGCTTTGTAGAAGAATGAAATTTGTTTAGCATGATCATCTTCATTAAATCGGTTCGTATTGAAATGCAAATCAACATCATCTTTATTTAAACCAGCCACAGGTACACCCCCATTATTTAAGTATTGTTTCATACTTCCCGTTGTACATTGGCATCAAACTTCGTCATAATGGTCAGAAAGGAGGGGTTTGATGGCGTATTCAATGCTTTACGAATCACCCGTGCAAAACTTAGAGCTCATTAGTGATGGCAAGTCACTCACACATCTACTTTATAAATATCAGGACACGACAGTAACACATCCTACTAATCCGGAGCTAGATGTCTTCAAAAAAGCGGTTAAATGGTTGAATCAATATTTTGATGGACAGCGTCCGACTATTGATTTTTCGCTTAAACCAGAAGGTACTGCATTTCAAAAAAGCGTATGGCAGAAATTACAACACATAGAATATGGTCAATTAAAAACGTATGGTGAGATTGCACATCTAGTAGGAGAAGAACGCGGTAAACCCAATATGTCTGCACAAGCAGTGGGTGGCGCAGTAGGTAGTAACCCTATTTCAATTATTATCCCATGTCACCGTGTAGTTGGTAAAGATGGTAGCTTAACAGGGTATGGTGGCACAATTAATCATAAGATCAAACTACTCGAACTTGAACAAGTAGACATGACTCACCTGTATCGACCTAAACATTCAACCAAACCGTGATCATAGTGAATATAAATAAAAAGAGGCATAAGAGACACCTTGCTAAAAGTGCATGTCTCTAACGCCTCTTTACTATGAATGATGTTATTCAGGACGGTGATATTGACGAATATCATCTTGAATACGTTCTAAATAGTAAATAGATGTGTCGTCATTTGATTGTTCCGTATCATGATCGAATTCTAAATTATCGAAACGTTTAAAGAAACTTTCGTAGCCTTCAACTGAGACTTCATGACGATCATTCAATAATGCCTTATGTCCATCAATATCTAATTGTTTATCGTAACCCTCAACTAGAGTGGCACTAAAGAATTCTCCAACTGAACCTGAGCCATAGCTAAATAATCCAATTGTTTGACCACCTTTAAGTGATCGATTCTCTAATAATGAGATTAAGCTTAAATATAATGAACCTGTATAAATGTTACCTACATAACGATTGTAGTATACTGCATCTTCATAACTAGAAGTTAAACGTTCTTGTGTTGTTTCATCGGCATCATTAATAATAGAATCCAGTGCTTTTTTACCCATTTTAGTAAATGGTACGTGGAAACATAATGATTCGAAGTCAGATAGTGATTTACCTTCACGACGCGCATATTCATTCCAACTTTCTTGGAACGATTTAATATAGGCATCTTTAGATAAAGCTCCTGCAACTAACGGGTATTGATGTCCAGTTGGTCTCCAGAAATCATAAACATCCTCTGTATATGCAACAGCGTCATCATTTAAGGCTAAAATACTAGGATTATGAGAAATTAACATAGCCACTGCGCCAGCACCTTGTGTTGGTTCGCCACCAGATTGAATACCATAACGTGCTGTATCACTTGCGATGACAAGGACTTTTTCTTCAGGACGTTTCTCAATATAGTCTTTAGCTAATTGGATGGCAGGTGTTGCAGCATAGCAAGCTTCTTTCATTTCGAAGCAGCGTGCAAATGGCTGAATACCTAATAAATTGTGTATTTGAACTGCCGCAGCTTTGGCATTATCAATTGCAGATTCAGTCGCTACAATGACCATTCCAATATGTTTTTTATCATCATCTGTTATAATATCTTTAGCAGCATTAGCCCCCATAGATACAATATCTTGTGATACTGGACTGACTGCCATTTGGGTTTGACCAATCCCAATTAAAAATTTATTTGGATCAACTTGGCGAGCTTCTGCAAGCTTAGCCATGTCTACATAGTATTTAGGGACGTAAAAGTTAATTTTATCAATTCCTATACTCACGGGCACTACATCCTTTCATTATTCTAATTTTTATAATTCATATTAATAGTAGCTTTTTGTGACAATTTCATTTAAAATGCTCACTAACAGAAAGCGTTTTCATTCTAATGGTTAAATGCAATAACGCATGTCGTTTAATAGCGTAATATAATAAAATACGTGAAACTGCATGGTATAACATTGAGTTTGAGAAAACTTCTATCGGCTATTATTAATAATCATATTAATAGTTATTTTACCAAATTAAATAACTAAATTACAATTTATATATAAACTACATATAAGGAGATAAAGAATGAAAAAAATTGCTATAGTCAGTGCTAAAAGAACACCAATCGGTAGATATAAAGGGAAATTAAGAAATTATTCTGCAGTTGAATTAGGAACGACAGCTTTGAAAGGTGCCATCGAAGCTGCGAACATTGATCCTAATATCATACAACAAGTTATTTTTGGAAACGTATTACAAAGTGGCGTAGGACAAAACCCAGCACGCCAAATTGCGATCAAAGCCGGTGTACCTGATACAACACCAGCTATGACAATTAACGAAGTATGTGGTTCTGGGCTTAAAGCGATCATATTAGGGAAACAGTTAATTCAATTAGGCGAAGCGGATGTTGTTGCAGTCGGTGGGGTTGAAAGTATGACCAATGCCCCTCAATTAATTTTGAAAGAGGGTCAAGAACCTGTTGAAAGCTTTATGCACGATGGGTTAACAGATGCGTTTCATTATGTACCAATGGGCGTAACAGCTGAGAATATCGCTGAAAAATATGACATCACACGTGAAATGCAAGATGAATTTGCAAATCATTCACAAGCAAAAGCAGCTAAAGCGACTCAAGAAGGTAAATTCAACAATGAAATTATTAGCATGACAGACGCTGAAGGTGAAGAAATGACTTCAGATGAAGGTGTGCGTCCAAATAGTAGTGTTGAGAAACTTGCAACATTAAAGACAATATTTAAAGAAGATGGCACAGTCACAGGTGGTAATGCTTCAAGTATTAACGATGGCTCATCTGCACTTATCTTGATGGAAGCATCGTATGCGAAAGCACACGGGTATGACATTCTTGGTATTGTTGGAGACTATGCTGAAGTAGGTTGCGATCCTCAATATATGGGTTATGCACCATTCTATGCTGTTGAGAAGTTACTGAATAAAACAGATAGTAAAATCGATGATGTCGATATTGTAGAGATGACTGAAGCATTTGCGGCACAAAGTATACCAGTTAAAGATAATTTGCATATTCCAGATGACAAGTTAAACATTTACGGTGGTGCGATCGCATTAGGACACCCAATTGGTGCGAGTGGCGCTAGACTTGTCACAACATTAGTGAATGCACTTGAACAAGAGAATAAACGCTCTGGTATTGCAACGGCATGTATCGGTGGTGGTCTAGGCATCGCTTTAATGATTGATAAAGGGGAATAATAGTATGAAGCAATTAGATAAGTCGTTTCGACATTTATCTCGTGAAGATAAATTAAAACAACTCGTTGATTATGGTTGGCTAACAGATGACAACTATCATGTATTATTAAATAATCCATTAATTAATGAAGAGGTTGCGAATAGTTTAATCGAAAATGTAATAGGCCAAGGAACGTTGCCTGTAGGTTTATTACCTAAAATTATTGTTGATGACAAAGCATATGTTGTACCAATGATGGTTGAAGAACCTTCTGTTGTAGCTGCAGCAAGTTATGGTGCCAAATTAGTCAACAATACAGGTGGTTTTAAGACGGTCAAAAGTGAACGCTTAATGATTGGTCAAATCGTCTTTGATGATGTCAACGATACAGCGGCGTTAGCTCAAGACATTCAAGCATTAGAACCACAAATTAAGCAAATTGCAGCTGAAGCATATCCATCAATTATAGAACGTGGCGGTGGATATAGACGTATTGAAATCGATACGTTTCCAGAACATCAACTATTGTCATTGAAGGTTTTTGTTGATACTAAAGATGCAATGGGTGCCAATATGCTTAATACGATTTTAGAAGCTATTACAGCACATTTAAAGAATGAATTTCCAAATCGTGATGTGCTCATGAGTATTTTGTCTAACCATGCGACAGCCTCAGTCGTACGTGTACAAGGTGAAATTGATATCAATGATTTAAATAAAGGTGATCGTTCTGGAGAAGAAGTTGCACACCGCATGGAACGTGCCTCAGTATTAGCACAAGTTGATATCCACCGTGCAGCAACTCATAATAAAGGGGTAATGAATGGTATCCATGCAGTTGTCCTAGCAACAGGGAATGATACGCGTGGTGCTGAAGCGAGCGCACATGCATATGCAAGTCGTGATGGGCAATATAGAGGTATCGCAACTTGGAAATATGATAAAGAACGTGGACGTTTAATTGGAACGATTGAAGTACCGATGACATTAGCTATTGTTGGTGGCGGTACAAAAGTGTTGCCAATTGCGAAAGCTTCACTCGAATTATTAAATGTTCAATCAGCACAAGAACTAGGTCAAGTTGTTGCTGCCGTAGGATTAGCACAGAACTTTTCAGCGTGTCGAGCGTTAGTTTCTGAAGGTATCCAAAAAGGCCATATGAGCTTACAATACAAATCGTTAGCCATTGTTGTTGGTGCTAAAGGTGATGAAATCGCGCGTGTTGCCGAAGCATTAAAACAAGCGCCTAAAGCAAACACTGCAACAGCGCAACAAATTTTAGAAGATTTACGACGATAATGATATATAGAAAAGCCACTACGTATGACTTAAGGACTGTATTTAAGTACCTTACTCATGGTAGTGGCTTTTATTTATTCATTTAATGTCATAATTTCATTTAGTAGATGTAATTATAATTACGTGCTGACCATTTACTTAAGTAACGTGTACCGTAACCATTTGGTCTATTATAGTTATATTCAGAAACTTTAATACTTCCATTTTTATATACGGCTTCGACAACAGCAACATGACCATAATAACCTGCAGTAGATTGCATTACTGCGTAGCGTTTAGGTGTATGACCAGTTCTATAACCAGAGCGTTGTGCGTTGTAATACCAATTCTTAGCATTTCCCCAACGATTTGATACAGGTTTACCTAGTTGAGCACGACGTTGATATGCCCACCAAGTACATTGACCTTTCGTATAGTAATTATAAGAAGCGGCTTCAGATACGTGCGTGTGTTCAATAGTTTGATATGTAAAAGTTCCTGCGAACATGATTCCAGTAGCGAGTAAAAGACGTGAAAATAATTTTTTAAATTTCATTGTGTTCTCCTCAAAATATAAAAGAATTAAAAACTGTATTAATCATATTGGTTAAAAAGGTCTAATACAATATAAGAAACGAATTATACAAATAACTGTAATATATATGAAATATAACAGCGTAATTTGTAACTTATTTTACATTAAAGTAAATTTGCACAATTTCGCACAGTAGCATAGTAATGTTTTAAAGTTCGAAAGACTTTTAATTTCAAATGCGGGGGGGGGGATGGGACGACCAATTCAAAAAGAATTCTGTCCTACTCCCAAAAAAAGCGCCATAAAGGCGCTTAGTGAGATGATACGTCCATGATGTATAATAACAAGTTAGAAATCATACATTTGTGAATTGGTTAAAAACAGCCAATGCTCTTTTAACGATAGTCACGGGTATGTTTTCTGGACATGGATTATTTCGAAAATATGACAATACTTCTACTTGGCTCTTCACGTCTTTAGGGAAATTGCTATCTTGATTAATCCAATTTACCAATTCACCTAATGGTGTGTCATCACCAACAAAATTTTGCATAAATTCGTAAAAGCTCAATGCCTCACCTCTTTAATCAAATTGAGCCTATGTGATTATAACATTTTTTGAAAAGGAAACATATAGGGTCAAACATTGAAATTTAAATATCATAGTGCATGGAAACATATAGTTTTACTTTAAATATTTTTATTTTCTCAAAAATATTTCGTGTATAATGAAATTATAATAATGAACAAAGAGGGTGAGCATTTGGATATCAAACATATGAAATATTTTATGGAAGTGGTAAATCAAGGTGGTATGACAAATGCTTCAAAATCTTTATATATCGCTCAGCCAACGATTAGTAAAGCGATTAAAGATATTGAAAATGAATTAAAGATGACATTATTTGATCGTCAAAAACGCTATCTCGTACTTACGGATGCAGGTAAAATATTCTACAAAAAATGTGAAGAAATTATTGCCTTATATGATAATATTCCTTTTGAAATTAATGGACTATTGGGATTGGAAACAGGCCATATCAACATTGGGATGTCAGCAGTGATGGATATGCAACAATTTATTTATATTCTTGGTGAGTTCCATAAACTATATCCTAACGTGACATACAATTTAAATGAGAGTGGCGGTAAATCGATAGAAACACGTCTGATCAATGACCAAATTGATATTGGTATTACAACTATTCCGATTGATGAAAATGTCTTTGATTATTTACCTTTATACAGTGAAGATTTAAGGCTGGTTGTAAGTAAAGAGCATGAACTTGCTACACGTGATTCAGTGACAATGGCTGAGTTGAAGAATGAAGATTTTATACTATTTAACGAAGATTTTTACCTCAATGATAAAATTATTGCTGCAGCTAAAAATGCAGGTTTTCTTCCAAATACAGTTTCGAATGTTTCGCAATGGAACTTTATTGAGTACTTATTGCTAGCACACTTAGGTGTAAGTATCTTACCAGAACATATTGCAAATATGCTCAAAGATAATATTAAAAGTATTAAAATTGAAGATACAGGTATGAGCTGGGAATTAGGTGCCATTTGGAAAAAAGATAAACTATTAAGTCATGCAACATCTAAATGGATAGGTTTTATGAGTGAGCGATTGAAATATGATTAAAATCATAGGTCTATACAATTATATAAACTAAAATAACATCTTATATCATATGTTTTATTTAAGGGTTGGAATGTGTATTCGCATTCCAACTTTTTTATGTAATCAAAATGAGGGCTTGAATACATTTTTTACAAGATAAACACATTATTTGAAACTACTAATGATAATCGTTAAAGCGATTACATAGAAAAAAGCTATAGGTCGTATTTAAAATGGATATTTTTCTATTTTTGAACGTTGAATTAGAATGATGAATATAGGTTCAAAATTCACTGTAACAATTTCGACATATTTTAGTGGGAGGTCAGTCATCTTGAAAAAATTATTATTTATTTCAAAAGTTATCATACAAATTGCCATTATCATAGTCATTAGTTACTTAGGTAGTTTGTTGCAAACATTATTGCATATACCACTAGCTGGAAGTATCGTAGGCATGATATTGTTGTACATTTTACTTGAGTTGAAAGTGATACGCATGAATTGGATATCTGAAGGTGCAGAGTTCCTATTAGCTACAATGGTGTTTTTCTTTATACCTTCCGTTGTAGGTATTATGGATATTGTGTCTGATATCACGAAGAGTTATATCATTTTCTTCTTATTAATTATTGTAGGTACAAGTTGCGTTGCACTTGCTTCTGGTTACATTGCTGAAAAGATGGTTAAACAACCTAACGTTAAGAGAGGTCATCAATAGTATGACATTTATTCAAGCAATCTTAATGATATTGTTGACCGTCGTTATGTATTTTGCTGCAAAAAAACTACAACAAAAATACGATAATCCATTTTTGAATCCAGCATTAGTTGGTTCAGTTGGCGTCATTATCGTATTATTGTTAACACATCAAAACTATCATGATTACATGACAGGTGGTAAGTGGATTAACCATCTATTAAATGCCACTGTTGTATGTTTAGCTTACCCACTATATAAGAATCGACATAAAATTATTGAAAATTTAAGTATTATTTTTACGAGCGTGATGGTTGGCGTAATACTTAATTTTGTGTTAGTGTTTACCTCGTTGAACTTATTGGGTTATGACGAGGAAACCATCGTAACAATATTACCACGTTCAATAACAGCTGCTGTTGGTATTGAAGTCTCACAAGAATTAGGTGGTACGGATACGATAACAGTCTTATTCATCATCACTACTGGACTAATCGGTAGTATGATGGGATCAATGTTATTGAAAGTAGGTAATTTTAAGACCTCTATAGCGAGAGGTTTAACATATGGGAATGCATCACACGCGTTCGGTACCGCAAAAGCATTAGAACACGATATTGAATCCGGTGCATTCAGTTCAATTGGAATGATATTGACTGCTGTCATAAGTTCAATACTTATTCCAATCATGATTATTTTGTTCTACTAAAGGGAATATATACTTAGTACTCGTTGAAAAAGAGAAAGGGGCTATTGTAATAATGGCGAAGATAAAAGCAAACGAAGCATTAGTAAAAGCGTTAGAAGCATGGGATATTGACCACTTATATGGCATTCCTGGGGATTCAATTGACGCAGTAGTAGATAGTTTACGTACAGTTAGAGATTCATTTAAATTCTATCATGTGCGTCATGAAGAAGTAGCAAGTTTAGCTGCAGCTTCATACACTAAAATGACAGGAAAAATTGGGGTAGCATTAAGTATCGGTGGTCCTGGTATCGTTCACTTATTAAATGGTATGTACGATGCAAAAATGGATCGTGTCCCTCAATTAATCTTAGCAGGCCAAACAAACAGTACATTATTAGGTACAAAAGCATTCCAAGAAACAAACATTACAGATATGGTTTCAGATGTTTCTGTATACAACCACCAAATTAAAAAAGGTGACAACGTATTTGAAATTGTAAACGAAGCAATTCGTACTGCATACGAAAAACGTGGTGTCGCAGTAGTTGTATGTCCTAACGACTTATTAACTCAAAAAATTAAAGACACTACAAACCGTGCTATAGATACTACTAAACCTAAAGCACCAACGCCAACACTACGTAGCATTAAAAAAGCTGCAAAATTAATCGATAAAAGTAAAAAACCAGTTATGATCGTTGGTGTAGGTGCACAAAATGCTAAAGATGAATTACGTGAATTTGTTGAAGCAGCTAAAATTCCAGTTATTCATACGTTACCAGCCAAAACAATCATTCCTGATGATCACCCATATAGCATTGGTAACTTAGGTAAAATCGGTACAAAAACATCTTATCAAACAATTCAAGATGCCGATTTATTAATCATGGCAGGTACAAACTATCCATACGTTGATTACCTACCTAAGAAAAATATTAAAGCTATTCAAATCGACACAAACCCAGATGTCATTGGTCATCGTTTCAGTGTCAACGTAGGTATCGTTGGTGACGCTAAACTTGCTTTCCACCAATTAACTGATAGCATTAAACACGTACCACAACGCCCATTCTTAGAAAAAACATTAGAACGTAAAGCTGTTTGGGATAAATGGATGGAACAAGACATGAATCAAGAAAGTACGCCAATCCGTCCAGAACGCTTAATGAAAGCTATTAGCAAATATAGTGATGACGATGCGGTATTCTCAATTGATGTAGGTACGTCTACAGTTTGGTCAACACGTTACCTAAACTTATCAGTTAATAATAAATTTATTATTTCTTCTTGGTTAGGTACGATGGGTTGCGGTCTACCAGGCGCAATTGCTTCTAAAATTGCATTCCCTAAACGCCAAGCAATTTCTATTAGTGGTGACGGTGCATTCCAAATGGTAATGCAAGACTTTGCAACTGCTGTTCAATATGACCTACCAGTGACAATTTTTGTTATGAATAACAAACAATTATCATTCATTAAATATGAACAACAAGCTGCTGGTGAATTAGAATATGCCATTGACTTCTCTGATATGGATCACGCTAAATTCGCAGAAGCTGCTGGTGGTAAAGGTTATGTCTTAAAAGACCCAAGCCGTATTGATGAAGTAGTAGAAGCAGCGTTAAATGAAAATGTACCAACTATCGTTGACGTACATGTTGATCCAAATGCTGCACCATTACCAGGTAAAATTGTGAACGAAGAAGCAATTAATTATGGTAAATGGGCTTACAGATCAATTACTGAAGATAAAAAATTAGACTTCGACGAAATTCCACCAATTTCAGTTGCTGCTAAACGTTTCTTATAATAAATATTCAGCGTTCTACTAACGCTTGAGACAAAATTGCCGACAAAACTTTGGTTTTGTCGGCAATTTCTATTTAAAAAAGTATTGAAACCGTTTTATCATAGGTATATAATATAAATTAATTGAAAAAAAGAACTGCGTGTTACTATTAAATTAGGCATAAGCAATCAATGAGACTAAGGCATGGAATAGCCTTAGTAAAAATACATTTCATAATTTGCGTTACTTAGAGATGTATTTTTGAAAGTAGAAGAGAAATTAAAGGGACGAGTATACATGATTTTAAATCACTGTATCGCTATGCATTTCTCAAACTTACTTTTCTTAGTATTGCTTATGTCTTTTTTTATGTTATCGTGTTCAAATTTAGGTAGAAGGGAATAAGGATTATGTTTAAGAAATTTTTCGGTCAATTGCAACGTATCGGTAAAGCCTTAATGTTACCAGTTGCAATTTTACCAGCTGCCGGGATTTTATTAGCGTTCGGTAATGCGATGCACAACGAACAACTTGTTGGCATTGCACCGTGGCTAAAAATGGACGTCTTCGTGATGATTTCATCTGTTATGGAAGCGGCTGGACAAATTATATTTGATAACTTGCCATTGCTATTTGCAGTTGGTACAGCACTTGGATTAGCTGGTGGAGACGGTGTTGCCGCTTTAGCCGCTTTAGTAGGTTACTTAATTATGAATGCCACTATGGGACAAATTATGCATATCACAATTGATGATATTTATAGTTACGCTAATGGCGCTAAAGAACTAAGTCAAGCTGATAAATTACCAGCATATGCCTTAATTTTAGGTGTTCCAACACTTCAAACGGGTGTGTTCGGCGGTATCATTATGGGGGCACTTGCTGCTTGGTGTTATAACAAATACTACAATATTACATTGCCACCATTCTTGGGATTCTTTGCAGGTAAACGTTTCGTGCCAATCGTGACATCAGTAGTTGCAATCATCACAGGTATTGCATTATGTTTCGTTTGGCCACCAATTCAAGAAGGGTTAAATAGCTTATCAAACTTCTTATTGAATAAGAACTTAACATTAACAACATTTATCTTTGGTATTATTGAGCGTTCATTAATTCCATTCGGATTACATCATATTTTCTATGCGCCGTTCTGGTTCGAGTTTGGACAATATACAAACCATGCAGGTGAACTCGTTCGCGGTGACCAACGTATTTGGATGGCTCAATTGAAAGATGGCGTACCATTCACAGCAGGTGCATTTACTACTGGTAAATATCCATTTATGATGTTCGGGTTACCAGCTGCTGCATTAGCAATCTATAAAAATGCACGCCCTGAACGTAAAAAAGTAGTTGGTGGTTTAATGTTATCAGCTGCTTTAACATCATTCTTAACTGGTATTACAGAACCATTAGAATTCTCATTCTTATTCGTAGCACCATTATTATATGTTATTCATGTATTTTTAGCAGGATCATCATTCTTAATCATGCACTTACTTGATGTTAAGATTGGTATGACTTTCTCTGGTGGATTTATCGACTATATTCTTTATGGTTTATTAAACTGGGATCGTACGCATGCGTTATTAGTTATTCCAGTTGGTTTAGTCTATGCAGTTGTTTACTACTTCTTATTTAGCTTTGCAATTAAGAAATTCAATCTTAAAACGCCTGGCCGTGAAGATGAAGAACAAGAAATTCGTAACTCAAGTGTAGCAAGATTACCATTTGATGTATTAGACGCAATGGGCGGTAAAGAAAATATCAAACATTTAGATGCTTGTATCACACGTCTTCGTGTTGAAGTAAATGATAAATCTAAAGTCGATGTACAAGGTTTGAAAGCGTTAGGTGCTTCAGGTGTACTTGAAGTAGGTAATAATATGCAAGCAATCTTCGGTCCGAAATCAGATCAAATTAAACATGATATGTCACTTATCATGAAAGGTGAAATCACTAAACCAAGTGAAACAACAGTTACTGAAGAAACGTCAGATGAACCTATAAACGTGGAAGAAATTAAAGAGACAGAAATCTATGCACCAGGAACTGGACACATTATTCCATTATCAGAAGTACCTGATAAAGTATTCTCAGAAAAAATGATGGGTGACGGCGTTGGATTTGTACCTGAAAAAGGAGAAATCGTAGCACCATTTGATGGTACAGTTAAAACTATCTTCCCAACGAAACACGCAATCGGATTAGAATCTGAATCTGGTGTGGAAGTACTTATTCATATTGGTATTGATACAGTGAAATTAAACGGTGAAGGTTTCGAAAGCCTTGTAAATGCTGACGAATCAGTTACACAAGGTCAACCTTTAATGAAAATCAACTTAGCATACTTAAAAGAACATGCACCAAGTACAGTAACACCAATCATTATTACAAACTTGGGAGATAAAACATTAACAGTAGAAGATGTTGAATCAGTAGACCCAGGTAAAGCAATTATGAAAATTAAATAATATTGAAAAAACCTCTTGTCAGAAATAATGACAGGAGGTTTATTTTAATCGGGAAAATGAACTACCAAAGTTCCACAGCACTATAAAGTAATAAAGCCGTGATAACGACATTAATGATTTTATAATGTTGTTGATAGATTCGATTCATCATTTGACCTAAAAGACTCCATACGATTGCGCCAGCAATACCGATGACAATAAGTAAAATTGAGCGTACAAAAGTAGAATTCCAAGCATCAGGTAATGTGAATGTTGTTAATCCGGTTAAAAAATATAACATTGCTTTAACATTCGTAGCTTGAATGAGTATACCTTTGAGTACAGGGCGATCTAAAGCCTCTTTTGCGCTATCTGGCTTTGAAATCAATACATGATATGCAAGATATAATAAATAAAGCGTACCGATAATCTTCATAATGATAATAAAGCTATGGTTATGTTTTAGTGGCTCTGAGAATAATAAAGCAATTGCTAGTGTAAATAAAATACCTATGAACACACCCAAATTAAAAGGTAAAGCGCTTATGAAGCCTTTACGTTGACCTTCGGACATCGCCATGATGGTGTTAGGCCCAGGTGTGAATGACATGGTAGTAATAAATAGTAAGTAAGAGAACAACGACCATCTCTCCCTCGAAAGTTGAATAAATCTATTTTAACACCAATTGAAATAAAAAACGAAATTAAATTTAGATAATTCTGACATTTGTGATTGGATTCTATGTAAAAAAGACCTTTAACCAATGACTATGCATTTTGAAATCAATACTTAGAATGATTAAAGGTCTTATAGAAATTAATAATATAAAGTGATGATTAAGGATTATTGTGTTATATCATTCTCGATAAGTAATTTAATCGCTTTATGATCTGTAGCATTTCTAAACAAATCATAGGCATGTGCAATATCACTTAACTTACTATAATGTGTAACCAATTGTTCAGGTTGGATAATTTTACTTTTCAAAGCTTCTAACAGTTCTTCAGTTGTATTTGCAGACACAAGTGCTGTTGTTACGTTAATATTCTTAATCCATAATTTATCGATATCGAATTGAACCGGTAAACCGTGGACACCTACGTTAGCAATGGTGCCATCGACGCCAATTAATTTTTGGCATAAATCGAATGTTTGCGGAATACCGACTGCTTCTATTGCTACGTCTACACCACGATGATTCAGTGATTTGACTTGCGCAATAGCTTCTTCCACATTGCTAGAATTAACAGTATGCGTTGCACCTAATTCTTTCGCAGTTTGTAAACGATTATCATCCAAATCAATCATAATGATTTTAGAAGGTGAGTAAAATTGTGCAGTTAATAAAGCAGCTAATCCGACTGGTCCAGCTCCCACAATTGCAACCGTACTACCCGGTTTCACTTTCCCTTTTAATACACCAATTTCATATCCAGTAGGTAATATGTCGGATAACATGACTAATGCTTCGTCAGGTAAAGCGTCTGGTGCATGGTATAAAGAGTTATCTGCGAAAGGAACTTTAACATATTCGGCTTGTGTACCGTCAATTAAATGACCCAAAATCCAACCACCATCATTTTCACAATGCGCATAGATGCCTTTTTTACAGTAATAACATTTGCCACATGAAGAAATACAAGACACGATAACTTTGTCGCCAACTTTAAAATTGTTGACACTTGAACCAACAGATTCAACAATACCAATACCTTCATGACCTAATGTTGTATTTGCAGGTACTTCAGGTGTATCACCTTTAATAATATGTAAATCCGTACCACAAATCGTCGTTTTGACCATTCTGATAATAGCATCTGTACTTTCAGTTACAACCGGCTTCTCTTTGTCAATGAGTTTTGCGACACCTGGCTTTTCATAAATATAAGCTTTCAAATGAATCATCCTCCTATTTATTGTGAATTATTTCACAATAATTATAGCATGTTAATTTGGTTATGTATTTAATAAAAATAATATATAATAAAATTGGCATATATATAAGTGTACCATCATGAGATGTATAGTTAAATTAGATGAAAAATGCATTTAATCGTCGTAAAATATAATTGAAAGATGATTTAAAGGAGATTATATTTATGGAAAATGAAGGCTTATTAGTAGCTGAAAAAGAGATCGAAGTAAATAATTACGACATTGATGCGATGGGTATCGTGAGTAATATTGTATATATTCGCTGGTTTGAAGATTTACGTACGATATTCATTAATAACTACATGACCTTCTCAGAAATGATGAAGCAACATATATCGCCAATATTAATGAAAACAGAAATAGAATACAAAGTTCCGATAACGATACATGATAAGCCAGTAGGACGATGCTGGTTTGTTCAAGGTGGAAGAATGAAATGGGTATTTAAATTTGAAATTTCTTCCGGAGATAAAGTGCATTGTATTGGATATCAAACGGGTGGTTTCTTTGATTTAGAACGTCAAAGAATAACTAAGATGCCAGAAGTATTTCAAGATTTATTAAAATAAGTAAAAGTGTGGGTGAGAAAATGACGAAGCATTTGAGTACTATTGAAGCTTTTCATCAATTTATTAAAGATCATCAACTAGTAGTTGTTCATGTAATGCGAAATCATTGTTCGGTATGCCATGCGGTGTTACCTCAAATTGAGGATATTGTAGCTACTTATCCTCATGCAGAACTTGCCATTATAAACCAATCAGATATCGAAGCAATTGCAGGTGAGTTATCTATATTTACTGTGCCTGTAGATTTAATTTTTATGGATGGTAAAGAAATGCATCGTCAAGCACGTTTTATAGATATGCAACGTTTCGAACACCAATTGGATTTAATGTATGATAGCTGTTTTGGAACAGGGGATGGAACTTTGAATTCAAATTGAATTCTGTCCCTATCCCATGTGTCCGTTCTTATTTACTCATACGTTGAATGATATCATCGGCACGTTGTTGATAGGTTGCTATCACTTGGGCTGATTGATGTAATTGTGCGTGTTCATCTTCGGATAAAGCGAATTCAAAGACTTTATCTGCTCCGTTACCATTAATGATTGTTGGCACACCTATATAGACATCGGTAAGTCCATACTCGCCTTCTAAATAGCTTGATACATTCATGATGATCTGTTTATTGAATAGAATCGCCTCTACAATTCGAACTAAACTAAGCGATATGCCGAAATTGGTCGTGCCTTTTCGAACATGAATATCATAACCGACCTGCGTTGTCTGTTCTGCTATGGATGCTTTAAACGCTTCAATATTTGTATCAGATGGCAATAAATCTAGGATGAATTCACCTGCAATTTGAGCATGTGACCATACTGCGACTTGCGAATCTCCATGTTCGCCAATAATGGGCGCATATACTTGATTTGGTGCAACATTAAACGCGCGACTTAAGAAGAATTGGAAACGAGCCGTATCTAAAGAGGTACCTGACCCAATGATTTTATTTTTAGGGAAATTTGAGACGTGTTTAACGACATAGCTCATAATATCTACAGGATTAGAAGGTAATACAAAGTAACCATCAAAACCACTATCGACAATACGTTGAACCATTGGAACAAAGATATCGACATTATCTTCTAATAATTTAAGTCGTGTTTCTCCTTTAGCAAGTTTTGCGCTTGCACAGATCACCACAATATCTGCATCTTTACAATCCTCGTACTGTCCTACATGCACATTAACGAAGTGATCACCAAATGGCGTAGCATGATTCAAATCCCATACATCCGCTTTAGCTTTATCCTCGTCAATATCAATAATTGCCAATTCGTCGACTAATCCTTTAGCTACAACTGCGTGGGCAAACGCAGAACCTACATAACCACTACCTATAAGAACGATTTTATGACGTGACATCAATGCTTGCCTCCTCTTTTAAATTGAAAATTCAGATAATTGATATAAGGATAGCACGTTTGACTTAAATTGAAAATATTGTTTGATATTCTTAGTGTTAATTACTAAATGATTTGGAATTTAAGGTTTATAATATATAAATGTATAGGAGGTCATCAAGACGATGAAAAAAAGTGTATTAACAGTAGCAACATCTGCGATATTAGGTACATTAGCATTTATTAAAGTAAAAGAAAAACGTAGCTATAAGAGTTATATAACTGAAAAGTATATACGAATGTCTGGTATGAAAAAAACATTTGAGCATGAGGCAGATGCTAAAAAAGTATTAGAAGAAACTAAAGCAATTACGGCCGGTAAATATGGTGGCACAAGTTATGAATTTAAACATGATGTTCGAACAAAAAGTTGGAATGGCTGTGTGACATATATTGTGAATGATCAATGTAATCATCAACAAAAAGTGGTGTTATATATTCATGGTGGTGCGTGGTTCCAAGATCCGCTAGAGAACCATTTTAATTTTATCGATGAACTTGCAGGACAACTTGATGCGAAGGTCATTATGCCAATTTATCCTAAAGTGCCTCATCGTGATTACCGCACGACGTTTGAATTATTAAAGCTCATTTATGATAAGCAGGTTGCCAAAGTTGAACATACAGATCAACTCATTATTATGGGAGACTCAGCAGGTGGACAAATCGCATTATCATTTGCAGAATATTTAAAAGCAGAAACGACGTTGCCTCAACCGGGTCATATCGTAATGCTATCACCAGTGTTAGATGGTACGATGAGCAATCCAGATGCTAAAACATATGAACGCATCGATCCTATGTTGGGGATAGAAGGTAGTCAATACTTCATCAAATTATGGGCAGGTGAATTACCAATTGAGGATTATAGAATTTCTCCGATTAATGGTGATTTAGAAGGATTAGGACGATTATCCATCTTCATCGGTACGAAAGAAACGTTATATCCAGATGCTTTAAAATTATCTAAAATGTTGAATGCGAAAGGCATTGAACATGATTTTATACCGGGATATAATTTATTCCACATTTATCCGATTTTCCCATTACCAGAAAGACAGAAATTCTTTACACAACTTAAATCTATTATTCTATAAAAGAAAGCGCCTAGGACGAAATGATTCACTGCGTGGATAAATCAATGCATCGTAAATGCTATCCCACTTGTGTTAATCATGGTAAACGTCTTAGGCGCTTTTCATTGGTTATATCTCTTCAGGTTGTTTCTTAAGCGATAGCATTAAAATTAAGATCAGAATTAATACAATGCCGACCACTTGTATCGATTGAAACGTAACATCAAGCCATAAGGCACTTGTTACAACTGCAATGACTGGTTCGATGGTACCTAATAACGTTGTCTCTTTAGGTGATAGGTATTTGAGACTATCGATAAATAAATAGAATGCTAAAGCAGTCCCAGCAATAATACCAAATATCAAATAAACGATTGTAGACGCACTCATAGTATTCAAGCTAACATCCCAAATAGGTTGTTTAAAGTTCATGGCACAACCAGAAATGATCATTGCCCATCCAACGATTAAAATAGATGGGAACTTATCAAGCAAACCTGTGGCATAGATCGTGTAAAACGCAAGTGCTAAACCTGCGATAATGCCCCAGAATAAACTTGTAGGAGATACAACTAAATGAGAAATCGATCCATTTGTTAAAAGTAAAAATGTTCCAATTAATGTCATTGCAATGGCTAATATATCAAATGGACGGAATACATCGAGACCACGTATAACGAACCAAATGATGATATACACAGGTGCAATGTATTGTAAAAGGGTAGCTACAGCAACATTACCAGTTGCAATCGATGCCATATAGGCGTATTGAACAAATAGCATACCGATTAAACTATAAATAAACAAACTAACGATTGTTCTAGGATTTCGAAAAACAATAAAAATAGATTGTTTAGGGCGTCGTATTTTATAAAGGCTGAGTAAGAAGACGCCGCTGATTAATAGGCGTGCAGTGACATACCAATCAACATCTAAACCGCGTTGGTTGAACAGTAAATCTGAAACCGTTCCGCCTAATCCCCACAAAGTAGCACCTATAATTGCAAATAACACACCTTTTAGTCTATGTTGTGTGTGAGTCATACAATGCACCTCCATCTGTATTTTGTTTTATTATAAATCTCATAATATAATGTTTATGAAATGGATAATACTCAAATAATGAGTAAAAGTATCAAAATATTGAGGTGATTACAGATGACGTCTGAAATGACTGTAAATGCAAATTTAGAAGAAAAGATTAATTACCCTGATCGTCGTTGGCCACATGTTATTTTACATACGACGCTAAATAAGACATTACTCGGCTATATACCGCTACATTGGCATTATGCATTACAATTTATGTATGTGACAGATGGGATAATTCAGGTGAAGTTAGCAGAAAATACATTAGTGATTCATGAGGGTGAAGGATTATTTATTAACTCCAACGTTGTACATGAAATTCATGATGTAGATGAAGGGGCACGTTTTTATTGCTGGAATATTGGATTACCTAATGTTACAGAATATATTAACTTTACGTATGTTAGTCATATTGTAGATCAAGCGCAGTCTATTCCGTTTATTAAATTAAGTCCAAATGATGAAGAGAGCATCCATTTATTGAAACGGATTGAGAAAGTAGGGCAAATTTATATCGCGCAAAAAGGTTATTTTCAATTACAAATTCTTAGTGAATTTTATCAATGTTTAAATCACCTGTTAAATATCTTTGATCAGTATCAACAAGTCACTCAATATTTCTTTGATCCAAGAGTGAAGCAATGTATTCAATACTTACAAAGTCATTATTATAAAAAAGTTAAACTTAGCGAATTAAGTCGCATGGTTCATATGAGTGAGGCGGAAACAATAAAGTTATTTAAACGATTTGCAGGGGACACACCATTGAACTTTTTACAAAACTATCGCCTAGAACAAAGTGCAAAGCAGCTGATGTATCATCATCGAAATGTGACTGAAGTAGCGATGGACTGTGGTTTTTCAACAACAAGTTATTTTATACAAAGTTTTAAACATAAATATTCGCTTACACCAAAGCAATTCCAAATCAAATATGCGAAACACTTAAAATAAAGTAGGTGCAATGTTCATCAATCAGATGAATGTGCGCCTACTTTTTCGGTATCTGTATTTAAAATTGTATCATTAGAATTTAAAGTCATTTCTTCTTTCGCAACATCATCACGCGTTGCAGATGCTTTGTTTAACTTCGTATCATCAATGCCTTCGTTAGAATCTTTAGTAACACTATTAATGTGTTGATGGTCTGTGTCTAAAACTGAATTACTCATATCGTTTCCTTGTAAGCTACCTACAAGAATAAATATTAAATAGCTTGAACAAACGAATAATACCATTGCTAAATAGATGCCAATTGCTATTTTCACAGGTTTAGTCAAAGGTTTACCCATCAGTATCCTCCTAAAGTTGTATCTTTATTTACCTTTAAAGTAACATCAGAATTTTAATTTAATGTAAATATGGCGTAAATATTTAATGATTTATCAGATAATACATATTAAATATTAAATTAAGAAAAATATTTTTAAAATTAGTCTTTATTTGTAATTTTAAATTATTGAACATTTCTAAAAAAATTAATCTTTGTTAATATAATTTTACATTAGATTTACAATATTAAAACTGACTAAATACGCAAATGATAGCATACCCTTATTAGAAGTAATAATTCGTTTAAGGTGTTCATGATAGAAAAGACGTATTATTAATTAACAACTTCTATAGAAAGTGTTGAAACATCACTTTTGATATACATATTAATGCATTACGTATTTAGACAACTTAATATTAAAAACAATCAAAGAGAGGGACTATACTGTGATTCTCATTATAATTTGTATCGCATTGATTTTATGGCTCGGTATTAAAGAGAAAAAGCGTCATACAAATCGACTTAATAAGATTCCGATTAGAATCAACATTAACGGTATTCGAGGTAAATCAACTATCACTAGAATGATTTATAGCATTCTAAGAGAGGATCATTATCATGTGATAGGCAAAACGACAGGAACAGATGCCCGAATGTTATATTGGTTTACTGACAAAGAATATCCAGTCATTAGGAAACCCCAAGGTGCTAATATTGGGGAACAACGTGACATCGTGCGCAAAGTGGTTAAACAAAGAGCCGAGGCGTTAGTGAACGAATGTATGGCAGTTAATCCAGATTATCAGATTACCTTTCAACAGGATTTAGTCAAAGCCAATATTGGCGTTATCGTCAATGTTATGGAAGACCACATGGATGTGCTTGGACCTACGCTTCAAGATGTTGCACAAGCGTTTACTGCAACAATTCCATACAAAGGGACATTAGTTGTGATGAAAGACGATTATACTAAATTTTTCGCAAAAGAAGCTAAAAAACGAAAAACGAAGTTAATCGTTGTTGATAAAGATAAAATTCCTGAATCCTATTTAAGAAAGTTCCCTTATCTTGTCTTTCCAGATAACGTTGCGATCGCATTAGGCGTTGCGCAAGCTGTTGGGATAGATAAGGATACTGCATTAAGAGGTATGTTAAATGCACCTCCAGATCCTGGCGCAGTAGAAATTAAATATTTTAATGCAAATCGCACACGAAATGTATTTGTTAATGCATTTGCTGCCAATGAACCACAATCGACGAAAGCGATTTTGAACAAAGTTGAATCTTACAACTATCCATATACCAAAAAAGTAGTTATTTTAAATTGTCGTTCAGACAGGGTAGATAGAACACGTCAATTTGTTGAAAACTTTATTGACGATGTAGACTTTGACACACTGATTTGTACCGGTAAAAGTACGCAAATGGTGACAGACTTAATGCAACACTTACCTGACAAAAAATATCTTAATTTTGAAAACCGTGAGTTCCCAGAAATTGAAAAAGCCATCATGCAAGAATCACACAAAGCACTCATTTTCTGTGTAGGTAATATTCATGGTCCAGGTGGTAGAATAGCAGAATTTATAGAAGGGATAGAATAAAATGATAGGTTCAGAATTATACTTCTCCCTATTTGTCGGTATCGTATTAAGTTTAATATTTGCCGAGAAATTTGGGATTAATCCAGCAGGGCTCGTTGTACCAGGCTATTTAGCACTTATATTCGATCAGCCCGTCATGTTATTATCTGTGTTAATCATTAGTTGTTTAACATTTTTCATCGTTACATATGGTATTAGTAGATGGGTTATTTTGTACGGAAGAAGAAAATTTGCGGCGATGATTTTAACTGGGATGGTTCTTAAATTCCTATTCGACTTGATTTATCCATTGACGCCATTTGAAATGGTTCAAGTGTCTGGTATTGGTGTCGTTATTCCAGGAATCATTGCGAATACAATTCAAAAACAAGGTGTCGTGATTACGTTGTCAACAACGATGTTACTTACTTGTATCACGTATGTCATCTTATTCTTATATAGCTTTATTAATTAATCGCGAGCAAGGAGCGCAGAGTAATGAAAAAGAAAAAACGGTTATCAGCGAGCGAATGGTTACTTAAGCAATCTAAACGACACAAACGCCTTAACTTCATTTATACACTTATCGTTTTAATTGTTGCACTTGTACTTCTGGTATTCGCTATTAGAGCTGTGAAAGTTGAGCCAGTTGAGGCTATGTCAAGCTCAGGTAATGATTATATTCGTAGTACATATTTAGGTAATATCACATTGAATAAACATTTTAGACAAATGGATCTTAACGATGTGTTTAATGGCTTGAAACAACCGCTTCAACACAGTGACTTCTCAACGGCGTCACTCTTAGTAAGCCACTTCTCAAATGATCCGAAAACGAATATTAAGAAGAATATTGAGAATATTATGTTCTTGAAAAAGCAAAATATTAAAAGTGTCAATTTAATCAATAACACGATTGATAATGTGCAAGCCCAAGATTTGAGTAAACAAGTGGAAGCGCAAACCGATTATAACTTTATGACTGGCAACGGTTCGAATCCAATTAACAGTAAAACGGTACAACAAACGGTAAAAGGTAAAAAAATAGCCAATGTGTCATTTACGGATGTAGGTTCGAATTATGAGGATCCACTTAAAAATACAACATCTATTAGTTTAGATCCTAAAATCTTTGTTCCGCTGATCAAAAATTTAAAGGAAAATAATGATTTAGTTGTTGTTAACGTGGATTGGGGTATTACGAATGAACGTAGTGTAACGGATCGTCAAAAAGAGTATGCACATGCTTTAGTGCAATCTGGCGCAGATGTTATCATCGGCCATAATTCGGTCGTTCAAAAAGTTGAAAAATATAAAAATGCGAGTATCTTTTATAGTTTAGGTAATTTAACGTCAGATTCATTCCTATCTAAAAATCAAAAAGGGATGGTCGTTCAACACGATTGGAATGGACAACATCATAAATTCAGCATTACGCCAGTACGTGGCGCAGATGGCAAGATAACAAAAGACAACATGAACAAGGTAGAGGCACAACGTTATTACAATAATATTAACGACAAATCAATTCACCTTAAAAAGGAGAATGGAGGATATACCTTTGAATATTAAAAAGCATTGGTTAGGTATTGCAACAACGCTCATTATAATTGCAATTCTGTTAATGGTAACGTTTGCCAAAGCGAACGAAGGCCTTGATAATTTTGAGAAAAATGAATTAAAAGATGCAACGGAGCAATATTTATCTAAAGGGGCCAGTTAGTATGAATATTTATAGTAAAGTGACATTATCAGTTATTTTAGTTATCACCATTTTGATATCCTTTGTCTTTTACTATTTCAATAAAGAAGACAATCCTGATAAAGATACACTATTCGAAAATAAAATTGCAGATCATAAATCCTCTGGCAGTAGTAAAAAATATGGTGTAGCATCAAATAACCCTATTGCCACACGTGTCGGAAATAAAATTATTGAAGATGGTGGTAATGCAGTAGATGCAGCTGTAGGTGTTTCCTATGCATTAGCAGTAACAGAACCACACTCATCAGGATTAGGTGGCGGTGGTGCCACACTTACATACAATGGTAATGATGGTGAAGAACCTAAGATGTATGAATATAAAACATTGTCTTCTTATAATTATAAGAAAGGCGATGAAATTGGTACGCCAGGATTTGTTAGAGGTATGCATGATATGCATCAACGTGAAGGTAAAATGGACGAGAAGAAAATATTCAGTTATATTGTGCCACTAGCCGAAGATGGTTTCGAAGTGGATTCAGAATTGGAACGTAGTTTAAAAATTTATGGATCAGATATCGACCGTAACTCTCCATTCTTTAAAGGAAAACGTACGGTACGTGAAGGTGATGTGGTGAAACAACCTGCATTAGCTAAAACAATTAAAGGTATTAGAGATAAAGGGCCTGACTATTTTTATAAAGACATCGCCAAAAGTATATCTAAACAAGTCGATAGTGAATTAACTGAAAAAGACTTTTCAACATTTAAAACTGAAGAAAAACGACCTGTAGCAACCAAATATTTCAATAACACAATCTACTCTGTTTCAAACCCTTTAGGTGGTGTTTTAATGTTACAAGGTTTGAAAATTGATGAAAGCGCCAATTCAAGTAATGATAGAGCAGATTACATTAATGGTATTGTTAAATCACGTGATGTAATGTATCGAAATAGGGATATCGTTAATGGTCAAGAAGCAAATAGTGATTCACATTTATCAGAAGACTATTTATTAGATAACTTAAATAATGTAAACAGTGGTGGCAATGAAACGAACAGTGACTTTGAAACGTCACTTGATACTACGAGTACAACGCATTTCGTAGTGATTGATAAGAATGGTAAAGTCGCTAGTACAACGAATACATTATCTAGTTTCTTTGGCGCAGGTAAATTTATGAAGCAAGGCTTCTATATGAACAACTCGTTAACAAACTTCTCAAGTGATCCGAATAGTCCAAACTATGGTGATAAACATAAAGCACCACGTTCATATACGTCACCATCGATTGTTGTCGGACCTGATTTCTATATGGGTATTGGTACACCAGGCGGAAACAAAATTCCTACGATTTTAAACGAAGTACTTATTGATTACCTTAGAGGAAATGGTACGTTACAAGAATCTATAAATAAACCACGTTTCTATAATGATGGTGGTACGATTTATTATGAAAATGCAACGAGTGATGAAGATATTAATATCTTCAAGAGTATGGGCTACGGTGTTCAAGAAAAACGTAATGACGCTAACTTTGGTAGTGTTCAAGGCGCCATTTATAATAAAAATGATCAAACGGTTGAAATTGGGCAAGATGTGGGTAATAGATAATAGTGATTTGTTAGAAAAAGCATCGTAAGCAATTGGTTCCAAAACGTTTGATAGTTTAGTATCAATGTGCATGTGTTGGCTAAACTGAGAAGCAATGTATATCAACATAATCGATGTTTAGTCATTATTATGGGGGTGGGACAATGAATTCAGAGCGGATTCTGTTCCACCCTTGCTTCATTTTTTATTGAAAAAGATTTGAAATCTTAGTTTACTATTGAAAATATCAGCAGAATCGATATGATGAATATAAAGGTTTTGAATTTAATTTAAAATTTATATAAAATAAAAAGATATTGAATTGCTTGCTTAATATGTAAGAAAATGTGCGCTTACAATTGATTGATAAAGGTGGAATGGTTGTGGAAGACGTAGTATTAGGAATTGACTTAGGTACCAGTGCAGTTAAAATCATTGCGGTCAATCGACAAGGTGAAGTGATTGCTTCGACAAGTGAACCTTTAACCTTGATACAAAGCCGTGCTGGCTATAGTGAACAAGATCCAAAAGAATGGTTTGAAGCGGTGAAACAAGGGATTAAACGTATAAATCAAGCACCTGAAATGGCAAATTATAGTGTTAAAGGGCTATCATTTTCAGGGCAAATGCATGGCTTAGTGCCTCTAGATAACAATCATCAACCGGTACGTCACGCGATTCTTTGGAATGACACACGCAACTCCGAACAATGTATGCAAATCAAAGACATATACGGAGAAAGATTAAATGGCAATCCTATACTTGAAGGATTTACGTTACCTAAGATGCTTTGGATGAAACAACATGAGCCATCATTGTGGGAACAAGTGAGTGTCTTTGTATTGCCTAAGGACTATGTGCGTTATTGTTTAACAGGCCAAATACATATGGAATATTCAGATGCGGCGAGTACACTATTATTAAGTCCAGAAACACATGATTGGACTAAAGATGTTGGTGAACGTTTAGGTATTGGGGATATTTACCCACCTTTAGTGCGTTCGACAGAAGCGGTTGGCGAAGTACGCTCAGAACTAGTGGAAACACTGGGTTTTAAATCACCTGTGAAAGTTTATGCTGGTGGGGGAGATAATGCCTGTGGCGCAATTGGAGCGGGTATCATCAATGGTAATGATACGCTTTGTAGTATCGGAACTTCTGGTGTTGTCCTTAATGTAGAAAGTGAAGGTTATACTGAATACACTAACAATATCCATTTCTTTGATCATAGTGTGCCTCAAACATTTTATGCTATGGGTGTGACGTTAGCTGCGGGTTACAGTTTAAATTGGCTTAAACAAACCTTCTTTGAACAGGATGGCTTTGATGATATTGTTCAACAAGCCAGTACGTCAACCATTGGCGCGAACCATTTACTATTTGCACCATATTTGGCAGGTGAACGTACACCACATGGAGATGCATTTATACGAGGCAGTTTTATTGGTATTAATGGCAGCCATAAGAAAGCGGATTTTGCGAGAGCAGTGCTAGAAGGTATTACGTTCTCATTATATGACTCTATACAATTAATGCGAGAAGCAGGTAAGACGATAACGCATATCACTTCAATCGGTGGCGGTGCCAAAAGTTCATTTTGGTTACAAATGCAAGCAGATATTTTCAATGCGACGATCAGAAAATTGAAATATGAAGAAGGGCCAAGTATGGGCGCGGCGATGATTGCAGCTTATGGATTGAACTGGTTTGACAGCTTTGATGCATGTGTTGAAAAATTTATTGATGTTGGTCAAACCTTTGAACCAGACGCTACAAGACACGCACAATATGAAGCATATTATAAAGTATACAAAGACATTTACCATCACACACATCAATTAACAGAAGCTTTATTAAAGATTGAAGATTAATCGTTCAAATCGACAATTAGGATAGAACCAAATGAGCGTTAGCCTTTTAGACGAGAACGCGATAAAAAGATTATAGAAGAAATACTACAAGCCAAGCAAGTTGGGCGTGGAACAATGAATTCATAACAAATTCTGCTCCACGCCCGTTTATTGTGCTAAAAACTTAATAATTTAAATTTTACAATTTTTTCATTTGTGAGCAGTTTGTTATGTAACTATAAATTGACACGTTAAAGTGAATATATAACAAAATAAATGTGTACAATTTAACTAATTATTACAAATATTAGTGTTGCCTTGAAAAGGGTTACAAAGATAGTTTTAGCGGTGTAAAATAACTAAAATTATTTAGATTTTTTCAAAAGATTTCAAATTAAAAATATTTTATCCTCAAAAAGTCTCTTAATGTGATTTATTTCACAAATTTACATTTTTGTCACTGAATAAGTCTTGAAATCGTTTTCTAGAGGGTGTAGTATGACTATGGTTCTTAAATAAATTGAAAGAGGTTTTGGGGAATGAATATTATTTTAGGAGTGGGTACACTCGTATTAGTGCTTATCGTTATGACGCTATTCTTAAACTTTGCGCCATACGGTAAACAAGGACTACAAGCATTATCAGGAGCTGCTTGTGCGACTTTCTTACCACAAGCATTCCTAAGTTACGCTATTGGTGGCGTATTCCATATTGAATTTTTACAAACTATAGGAGACTTAGCAGGAAGCCTTGCAGGTGTTGCAGTTGGTATCTTAACTTGTTTGAAAATGGGTATCTCACCTGTATTTGCAGTCATTGTTGGTCTCGTATTACATGACTTTAAATTATTACCAGCATTTATTGCAGCGTACCTTATTTCATTCGGTATTAAATTTATCGAGAAAAAAGTACCAGAAGGCTTGGATTTAATTGCTGTGATTTTAATTGCTCCAGCAGTTGTATTTGGTTTAGCAACAGCTATTAGCCCAGGGGTTATGGCTGTATTACATCAAATCGGAGGCGCAGTTACATCAGTAGGAGACAGCAATCCATACGCATTAGCAGTTATTTTAGGATTAGTTATTCCTGTAACGGGTATGACACCACTAAGTTCAATGGTATTAACTAGTTTATTAGGACTAACTGGTATACCAATGGCTATCGGTGCATTAACATGTACAGGTTCATCATTTGTTAACTATGTATTATTCAGCAGACTTAATATTGGCGGAAGTAAATCAAAAGCATTCGCAGTATTTGTTGAACCATTAACACAAATTGATTTAATTGCAAAATACCCTCTACAACTATATGGTACAAACGCAATTATCGGTGTAGTAAACGCATGTATCGTAACATTTAGTGGACTTGTTATCGGTGTTAAAGGTATGGCAACACCAATTGCAGGTGCAATCGTGTTATTCGGATTTAACGATGCTACAAAATCAATTATCACAATCATTACAGTTGCAGTTGTAAGTGTTATCTTAGCATTTATCTTCAGTACATTAATTAAAAAATTCAACCTAATGGACATGAGTATTAAATTGCCTAGTAAACAGAAACAACCTAAGGAGAGTGTTTAATTATGGCTACTAAAAAAAGCTACGATTATCAAAGCGCATTTGATATTATTGGGCCTGTCATGATGGGACCTTCAAGTTCTCATACAGCAGGAGCAGTTAAAATTGGTAATGCTGCATATGCAGTATTAGGTGGCGTACAGCCAGATAAACTCACAATTCATTATTACGAATCCTTTGCTCAAACACATCAAGGACACGGTACGGATTTAGCCATCGTTGGTGGTGCAATGGGTTACAGCACTTTTGATAGTCGTATTAAAAGTTCATTAGCAATTGCTAAAGACCAAAATATCGAAGTGAACATTATTGAAGAAGAAGGCGACAGTATTGGTGAACATCCTAACTGTGCGTATCTTGTTGCAGAAGGTAATGGACGTCACATTGAAGTCATTGGGAATTCAATCGGTGGCGGTACAATTAAATTAAAACGCATTAGCGTAGAAGGTCTAGACATTGATTTTAACTATGGTTTACCTATCTTAGAAATGGATGGGGCGGCAAATAAATCAGAAGTTAATCATTTTATCAATGATGTAAGTGAACTTGGTGCTGACATAAAAGAAGAAATGACACAAACGGGCGATAATTTCAGTTTAGCAGTATTACCACTAAACAAGGCATTATCTGAATCAACGTTAGATCAAATTAAAGAAAAATATAGTCACTTAAATATATCCTATATTAAATAGAGGGGGATTAAAGATGTTTGATTCAATTAGAGAAACAATAGACTACGCAGTCGAAAATAAAATGTCTTTTGCAGATATTATGATCCAAGAAGAGATGGAACTTTCAGGTAAAACACGTGACGAAGTTAGAGAAACAATGAAACAGAACTTAGACGTCATGAGAGATGCTGTAGTTAAAGGATCAACAGGCGAAGGCGTTAAAAGTGTAACAGGTTATACTGGTCAAGATGCGATTAAACTTGCTAAATATAATGAAAATAATCATGCTTTATCAGGCCATGAAATGGTTGAAGCAGTGAAAGGCGCCGTTGCTACTAACGAAGTAAACGCAGCAATGGGTATCATTTGTGCAACACCAACAGCTGGCTCCTCCGGAACGATTCCGGGCGTATTATTTAAATTAGAAAAAACACATGACCTTACAGAAGAACAAATGATAGATTTCTTATTCGTTTCATCATTATTTGGTCGCGTTGTTGCTAATAACGCAAGTGTTGCAGGTGCTACAGGTGGTTGCCAAGCAGAAGTTGGTTCAGCTTCAGCAATGGCTGCAGCTGCTGCGGTATCCATCTTCGGTGGTGAACCTGAAGCATCTGGTCACGCAATGGCACTAGCGATCAGTAACTTACTTGGTCTAGTATGTGACCCAGTAGCTGGTTTAGTTGAAATTCCATGTGTAATGCGTAACGCAATTGGTTCTGGTAACGCATTAATCTCTGCTGACTTAGCATTAGCTGGTGTTGAAAGTAGAATTCCAGTGGATGAAGTTATCGAAGCAATGGATAAAGTAGGACGTGGCTTACCAGCTGAATTAAGAGAAACAGGACTTGGTGGTTTAGCAGGTACACCAACTGGTGAAGCAATCAAACGTAAAATCTTTGGTGAAGCAGAAGTGAATAGCTTCTCATAAGCCCACCATGGTTATAAGTCATTCTTGAATGTCTGTGAGGCATTTGAGGATGGCTTTTTTTATTTAGTATTAGGTGTGTCATGTAAACGATTTAAAATTGCATATATTTATCAGAAAATTAAAAAAGTTATTGCAAAATTTCACCAATACAGATAAAATAACTCAAAAGGGGATGATGATATGCTAAGGTTATGTATCATCTTTTTTGTATTCGTAACTAACACAACTATCACACAATTATGGACTGTCGAGGGAACATGGGAGAACCTCTTACTACAATCAATGTCATTAAGTATGATTATTGTATTCCTATTTTATTATGTGGGTTTTGTGATTGCGGAGAAAAAGAGGAAACAAATAGAAATGTTATTTAAGAAAGAAATCTTTCATGAGAAAGAAGACCTTTTTGAAAAAGACGATAAAAGAAAAGTAAGTGAGTAAAAGGGGCTCACGGTACTGAACCCCTTAAATGGGAACTTAATAAAAATACTATACTCTAGGCTGCTAATTCTCTGTATTTTACAGGGGATAAGTAGCCTAGTTTTTGTTGAATTCGATTATTA
>NZ_JAESMI010000013.1:0-16202 GCF_017893095.1 Staphylococcus sp. GDX8P80P
TTCGTGATTTTTTGTGTTGGGGCCCCGCCCACCTCCGCAAGGATGACTATAACTGAGAAAAGCTTGATTTAAGCGCCTTCTCAGTTCAGTCAGCTACTGCGAATTTGCTAATTAGCATGATTATATTATTTATGTCCCAGACTGTATTTATTTAAAATGCAATTATTCTACAACTTCCACATTTAAGTCAACGTCGATATTACCGCGTGTTGCTTTAGAATATGGACAGAATTCATGTGCATCTTGTAAATATTTTTCAGCGTCTTCTTGAGACAATACATTTTTTACTTTAGCATCGATTGCTACACTTAGTTTTGGACTTTCTGCATCAGGATCATCTTCAAGGCGTACAGTTAAAGTTACTTCTGGCTCAGCGCCACGCACTTTATTTTGTTTTAAGATAAGGTCAAATGCACCATTAAAGCATGAAGCGTAACCAGCTGCAAATAATTGTTCAGGGTTAGTTGCTTTTCCGTCCGCTTGTTGTGGTGGTAATACATCTACATTTATTGCATTATCGTCAGTGTTTACATGTCCTTTACGTCCACCAACGTTTGTTGCTTTTGTTTCATATTGAACTGCCATTATTATTACCTCCTAAATTCGTATACAATCATTATCTACCCATTTATAAAATATTAAATCATTAAATAGTAAATTAATCGATAAAGTAAGTAACTTGAGGTTGGAGATAGACTGACAATAGTTTAAAATAAATGCAAGTTTAATTTAGGAAGAAGGAAACTTTATGACTAACGTTGAAGTGGCTGCAACAGTAGCTCCGAATCAATTATTGGATACAGCAACACTAGATGATATTCAGGCCTTTAGTGAAGATATGGATATACTAGAATTACGAATTGATCAATGGAAACAACAACATCTTGAGTTACTTGAATCCAATCTCAAGCGTCTACAAGATATGAATTTGAGCGTTAAAGTTCTAGTAACATATCGTACGCAGTCACAAGGTGGCCAAGGTGAAATGTCGTATGAAAGCTACATGGCTTTATTGAACAACATTATCAAAGATCATCATTGCCATATGATTGATATTGAATGGGATAGTGATTTTGATGTAAGTGCATACCGAGAATTAGTCAACTTAGCACATCAAAACAATAAACAAGTTGTCATTTCATATCACAATTTTGAAGAAACGCCTGAAACAGATATATTAAAATTTACTTATTATAAAATGAATCAATTAAATCCTGATTATGTCAAAATCGCTGTGATGCCACATGGCAAAGAAGATGTGGTTACGTTACTTGAAGCAATGGCAGCAAGTGCAGATACATTAGATGCGAAAGTGATTGGTATTTCAATGTCTAGTACTGGTTTAGTGAGTAGAACTGCGCAAGGTGTATTTGGCGGTACAGTATCATATGGATGTTTAGGTGAACCTCAAGCGCCAGGACAAATACATATCAATCGTTTAAAACAGCAATTACTATTTTATGAGAATCATTAATAGTCATTTGAAATTAAGTGGCAAAGGCTTTATAATTGAGAAGAATTATCAATAATAAGGGGCGATAATTGTGGAACTACAAGAAGCAATTGCTTCAAGAAGAAGTATTAAGAAATTTAAACATGATATGACTATTGATGACAATAAGCTTTATCAAGCGATTGAGAAAGCAGCAGATGCTCCAAACCATGGAATGCGAGAACCATGGAGAATTATCCATATAGCTAAGGATAGATTAGGTGAGATGAGTAGAGATGTTACGCATTTTGCTTTTCCAAATGACCCTGATAAACAAGAAGACCATTACCAGAATGTGACTAATTTGGGTGGCATGTTAGTACTCGTGCTTAAAACAGATCCAAGACAACGACAAAATCGCGAAAACTTCTTTGCGATGGGTGCGTATGCTCAAAATTTAATGCTACTATTGCATGAACAAGGTATTGGTACATGTTGGAAGACACCACCTTATATTTTTGAACCTAAAGTTCGAAAAGTATTTGGTGTACAAGGAGACGAAGTTATTGCAGGTTTCCTATATTTAACAGATTTAGCAGAAGTGCCACCAAAAGCACCACGTAAAAATAAACATTTAATTTCTAAGTATTAGAATGAACGGGGAGAGTAGGACAGAAATAAAATACATTCGTCGTCCCTCTTCAGTAAAGAGAATTTCTTGATAAAATTCTCTTTACTTAGGCCCGGCGACAAGCATGACTAGGTTTGAAAGAAATTGATTTAAGCGCATTTTCAAACCAGTGAGTTATTGCTAAAACGATAAGTAGGGAGTGGGACAGAATTCTTTTAAATTCGTCGTCCCACCCCCGCAAGGATGACTAGAACTAAGAAAAGCTTGATTTAAGCGCATTTTCAAACCAGTGAGTTATTGCTAAAACGATAAGTAGGCTGAGACATTTTATATTGTCCCAGCCTACTTATTTGAGTTAGAAACTGACCAAATTGACAAGGTCTGAAAGACAATCTTATCTCAAGTTCAGTCAACTACGACGTAATATAACGACTAAATGTTTAAATTATTTTTCGTTGCTACGTCCTATTTATTAAACGTTTCATCTAAAAATGATTCTACTTGTTCAGGTGATTTAGCATTTGCAGAATGTAAATGTGCGCGTTTATTACCATTTTCAAATACTAATAAACTAGGAATACCCATTACATCATTTTCTGCAGCTACATCTTCAAGTTCATCACGATCTACAGTGTACCAATCGTAATCGTTATACTTTTCAACGATTGGATCAATCCACATATCCATTGCTTTACAATCAGGACACCAACCGGCTTCAAATTTAACGATAACGGGTTTATCACTTTCGATTGTTGATTTAAACGCATCAGTTGTAGTAATACTTTGCATAATAAACGCTCCTTTTAATTAATACTAAAAGTATTATAACGAATAATTTACTTTAAATGAAAAATTAAGCTTAAAATATAGAGCGTTTACATAGATTATCTGATATATTTAAAATAAGACGAAATAGGAGGTTACATCTGAATGATTAAATTTTATCAATATTCAAATTGCACAACTTGTAAAAAAGCAGCAAAATTTTTAGATGCGCATGGCGTAAGTTATGAACCGATTGACATTGTACAACACACACCAACTAAAAAAGAGTTTGAAGACATTATCGATAAAACAGGTGTAGAAGTTAATAAACTATTTAATACGCATGGTGCAAAATATAGAGAATTAGGTTTAAAAGATAAATTAAAAGATTTATCTACTGATGAAAAATTAAATCTATTAGCTTCAGATGGCATGTTAGTTAAACGACCACTAGCTATTTCTGGAGAAAACATCACATTAGGATTTAAAGAAGATCAATACAAAGAAATTTGGTTATAGTTTAAAATTACAAATTTTATTTATATAAATTATTGTAACTTTTACTTTAATAGTTGAATGAAACCTTACTGTATGGCATCATTAAATTGTAATTAATTTTAGGAGGGGATTCTCGTGGCAGTACCGAGCGAATTAAAATATTCAAAAGAACATGAATGGGTAAAAGTTGAAGGCAACACAGTAACAATTGGTATCACTGAATACGCACAAGGCGAATTAGGTGACATCGTATTTGTTGAATTACCAGAAGTAGATGATGAAATCAACGAAGGGGATACTTTTGGTAGCGTAGAATCAGTTAAAACTGTTTCTGAATTATATGCGCCAGTATCTGGTAAAGTTGTAGAATCAAATGAAGAATTAGAAGATAGTCCTGAGTTTGTTAACGAATCACCATATGAGAAAGCATGGATGGTTAAAGTTGAACTTAGCGATGAAAGTCAATTAGATGAATTATTATCAGCTGATCAATACAAAGAAATGATTGGTGAATAATTAATTTAAACTCCTTGATTGCGATCATGGAGTTTTTATTTTGTCTTTTTATCTATAAAGTAATCATCTCAGTTTGGTATGGCGTCTTTAATTGCGTACATTGTTAAGTAATTGTAAATGATGTTTAAGGTATTCGCGTTCTGTGAAGAAGTAACTGATTGTTTATTATCGACTTAGAAGGTGGATTAACATGGCAATTTTAAATAAAGTTATTATTGTTGAAGGTAAATCTGATAAGAAGAGAGTACAACAAGTCATCGCTGAACCTATCAATATTATTTGTACGCATGGTACAATGAGTATTGATAAATTAGATGACATGATTGAAACATTATATGACAAGCAAGTCTTTGTGCTAGCAGATTCAGATGACGAAGGTGAAAAGATAAGAAAGTGGTTTAAACGTCATCTTAGTGAATGTGAACATATTTATGTTGATAAAACATATTGTGAAGTTGCTAGATGTCCCAAGAACTATCTTGCGCATGTATTGAGTAAACATGGCTTTACAGTACGTAAAGAAAAACGTCTAATTCCCAATTTAACGACTGAAAGGTTAGTAATCATGCATGAGTAAATCTGTAGAAATTGAAGATATTAGTGAGAATTTTAATAAAGATAAACACCTCATTTTCGGATACACACCGATGTGTGGTACTTGTAAAATGTCTGAGCGAATGCTCGATATTGCGAATGAAATACTACATTTATCCGTTAAAAAAATCGATTTGAATTACCATCCTAAATATAGTGAACGTAACAAAATTATGTCAGTACCTGTTCTAATTGTTATGAATAAGGACATAGAGATAGATAGAATTTATGCATTTCAATCTGTACCTTATTTGTTAGAAAAATTAAAATAATTGTTGACGAAATTATAGTGCAATGGTAGGATATAAATTAATTAAATAGTGCGAAAACTCTTATCAAGAGAGGTGGAGGGATGTGCCCTATGAAGCCCGGCAACCGTCTAATATTAGAAATGGTGCCAATTCACATAAAGTTAATTACTTTAGAAGATGAGAGAAAGATGAATCAATGCTTTCTCAACTTAATCTAAAGTGAGAAAGCATTTTTTTAATTACATAATGAATTTTAAGGAGGCACTAAACGTGATTAAGTTAAATCAAGTTGTTAAACGCTATCACACAAAAGATAAGGATGTACTAGCAGTTGATCACGTTAACTTAAATATAGAAACGGGCTCTATTTTTGGAGTTATCGGATTCTCTGGTGCTGGTAAAAGTACGTTAATTAGAATGTTCAATAATCTAGAAGCGCCTACATCTGGCGATATTATTATAGATGGCGATAATATTAACAAACTTTCAAAAGCAGAATTAAGAAAAAAACGTCAAAAAGTAAGTATGGTATTCCAACACTTTAACTTATTATGGTCAAGAACGGTACTTCGCAATATTATGTTCCCGTTAGAAATTGCAGGATACTCTAAAGGTAAAGCAATTGAAAGAGCACGAGAATTAATTGATCTTGTTGGTTTGAAGGGACGAGAAAATGCTTATCCTTCTGAATTGTCAGGTGGTCAGAAACAAAGAGTCGGCATCGCACGAGCTCTGGCAAACGAACCAGATGTTCTATTATGTGACGAAGCTACTAGTGCATTAGACCCACAAACAACAGATGAAATATTAGACTTACTGTTAAAGATTAAAGCACGCGAAAATCTTACAATTGTGATAATTACACATGAAATGCACGTTATTAGACGTGTTTGTGATGAAGTAGCAGTCATGGAAAGCGGACGAGTGATAGAGCAAGGTAAAGTAACGCAAGTATTTGAAAATCCACAACACGAAGTGACCAAACGCTTCGTGAAAGATGATTTAGATGATGATTTTGAAGAATCTATCCAACATCTTGAACCGTTAGATTCAGATGCTTATATCGTTAGACTTAATTTCAATGGTGATAATACGACAGAACCCGTTGTTTCGTACATAAGTAAAACACATAACATTGATATCAATATTCTTGAGGCAAATATCAAAAACACACGTGGCGGTGCAGTAGGTTTCTTAGTGGTTCACATACCACATATTGCTGAAACAGAATTTGAGACATTTAAAGAAGATTTACATCAGCAACATGTAAATGTGGAGGTGGTTAAGCATGGATAAATCATACAGTGATATTTTTAAAGAGATGATTACAATGCCTAACGTCCAGTGGCCAGAAGTATGGCAAGCCATTTATGAAACGCTTTATATGACTATTGTTTCGACGATTTTCGCATTTATTTTTGGTTTGATTTTAGGTGTACTTTTATTCCTATCAGCCAAGAGTAATTCGAAAGGTGCTAGAGTCTTTTATAGTATCGTTTCATTTATAGTTAACCTGTTCCGAGCAATTCCATTTATCATCTTAATCTTGTTATTAATTCCATTTACAAGTGTCTTACTCGGAACAATAAGTGGTCCAACGGGTGCTTTACCAGCATTAGTCATCGGCGCAGCGCCATTCTATGCAAGATTAGTTGAAATTGCTTTTAAAGAGATAGATAAAGGTGTTATAGAAGCGGCTTGGTCAATGGGAGCAAGTACTTGGACGGTTGTTCGTAAAGTATTATTACCAGAAGCAATGCCAGCACTCGTTTCAGGTATTACCGTAACAGCGATCGCATTAGTTGGATCTACTGCAATTGCAGGTGTTATTGGTGCAGGTGGTTTAGGTAACTTAGCTTACTTAACAGGATTCACGCGTAACCAAAATGATGTCATTTTAGTTTCAACTGTATTTATTTTAATTATCGTATTTATAATCCAATTTATTGGGGATTGGATTACAAATAAAATTGACAAACGCTAAAAGAAAAGAGGAATGATTCAATGAAAAAACTTTTAAGCTTAATTTTAGTACTAACATTAACTGTCGTTTTAGCAGCTTGTGGCAATGGTAGTGGGGACAAAGATAAGAAAATCGTTGTAGGTGCTTCTCCAGCACCACACGCTGAAATTCTAGAAAAAGCGAAACCTTTACTTAAAGAGAAAGGCTATGATCTAGAAATCAAAACGATTAACGATTATACGACACCAAACAAATTGTTAGATAAAGGTGAACTAGACGCGAACTATTTCCAACACGTACCTTACTTAAAAACTGAAAGTAAAGAAAAAGGATACAAAATTGAAGATGCAGGTAAAGTTCACTTAGAACCAATGGCTGTTTACTCTAAAAAATATAAAAGTTTAAAAGACCTTCCTAAAGGTGCAACGGTATATGTTTCAAACAACCCAGCAGAGCAAGGTCGTTTCTTAAAATTCTTTGTTGATGAAGGATTAATTAAAATCAAAAAAGGTGTAAAAATCGAAGATGCTAAATTCGAAGATATCACTGAAAACAAAAAAGACATTAAATTTAACAGTAAACAATCAGCAGAATATCTTCCAAAAATCTATCAAAACGAAGATGTAGATGCTGCAATCATCAACTCTAACTATGCAATTGATCAAGGATTAAGTCCACAAAAAGATTCAATTGCTGTTGAAAAAGCAAACAACAACCCATACGCAAACTTAATTGCAGTTCAAAAAGGACATAAAGATGATGAAAAAATCAAAGCTTTAATGGAAGTATTACAATCTAAAGAGATTCAAGACTTCATTAAAGATAAATACAAAGGTGCAGTTGTACCAGCGAAGTAAGCATAGAGGCTGGGACATCAATAATATAATGAAGCTATTTTGCAAATTCATAGTAGCTGACTGAACTGGAAAAGCGCTTAAATTAAACTTTTTCAGTTCTAGTCAACCTTGAGGGCGCCGAGCCCTAGCCAAGAGAATTTCATTAAGAAATGCTACAAGTAAAGCAAGCTAGGAGTGGACGACGAATTTTAAAAGAATTCTGTCCACTCCTTTAATTTAGAAAGATTTTCTATCTTTATACAGTATGCCGACACCTTGCCCGCCAGATCCCATTGTATAGTCAAATTTTATAACTTCGATGTATGGATTTTCTTCTAAGAAACGATTTACCTTTTTAGTGAGGCCACTTTCAGTCATTGCGGTAAAATTAATGAATTTCATTATAACTACTCCTTAAATTGATTTATTTCATTATCATTATAGTTGAACTCATATGTAAAATGAAAAAATTAAATTTTTACGAATAGGATGTTTAAACATGTTCTAGCGTGGTATCTATTACTATACAAGATATACAGACTATCAAGGAGGAATCTCAAATGGCTGAAGATAAATTTGAACAAGCAAAAGGTAATTTAAAAGAAACTGTTGGTAATGCTACTGACAATAAAGATTTAGAAAAAGAAGGTCAAAGCGACAAAGCTTCTGGTAAAGCTAAAGAAGTTGTTGAAAATGTTAAAGAAAAAGCAAACGATGTTATCGATAAAGTAAAAGGTAACAACGATAATAAATAATTTGTTTATAAGACGAAGCGCAAGTGCTAAGCACTTGCGCTTTTTTTCATATCCAAGCAACTATTGTTGCGACGCATGCCTAAGGGAAAGTTTATAGAATCTTTGTGATTCAATACATCGCTTGTCTTTGTCATTAGTATAGGGAACTTTATGAATAGGGACACTATTATTTTGTAATAAAACTTTAAGAAAATAGAAAAATATTTAAAAATCTAGTTAAAAAGTATTACAACGCATTTTGTTTTAAATTATAATCAAATTATAAAATAGGGGTGGGTGATTTAAAGTGAAAACAGATTATATTTTAGGATTAGACATAGGTATAACTTCAGTTGGATATGGCATTATAAATTACAATGACAAATCAATTATTGATGCCGGAGTGAGGTTATTCCCTGAAGCTAATGTAGAAAATAATGAAGGACGTAGAAGTAAAAGAGGCGCTAGAAGGTTAAAAAGACGAAGAATCCATAGATTAGAGCGTGTTAAACAATTATTAAAAGATTATAAGCTACTCGATTCTATTGATGTCATGCCTCAATCAACAAACCCTTATGAAATAAGAGTAAGAGGGTTACGAGAAAAATTAACGAGAGATGAATTAGCAATCGCATTATTACATTTAGCTAAAAGACGCGGTATACATAATATAGATGTTATAGATCAAGAAGAGGATGCATCAAACGAACTTTCCACTAAAGAGCAGCTATCAAAAAATAATCATTTATTGAAAGATAAATTCATATGTGAACTTTTACTTGAAAGATACAATGAAGGTAAAGTTAGAGGCGAGAAAAATAGATTCAAGACTGCAGATATTGTTAAAGAAATAAGACAAATTTTAGAAACACAAAAAGAAACGCATCATTTGGATAATAGTTTTATTGATAAGTATATTGAACTAGTGGAGACAAGAAGAGAATATTATGAAGGTCCAGGTGAAGGTAGTCCTTACGGATGGGGTGCTGATTTAAAGAAATGGTATGAACATTTGATGGGCCGTTGTACATACTTTCCTGAAGAATTAAGAAGCGTTAAGTATGCATACTCTGCTGATTTATTTAATGCATTAAATGATTTAAATAACTTAGTAATTCAAAGAGATGGGCTAAATAAGTTAGAATATCATGAAAAATACCACATCATTGAAAATGTTTTTAAACAAAAGAAAAAACCTACTTTAAAACAAATTGCTAATGAAATAGGTGTAAAACCAGAAGATATAAAAGGTTATAGAATAACTAAGTCCGGCAAAGAAAACTTTACTGAATTTAGACTGTATCACGATTTAAAAAAATCTCTAAAAGACCAAAGTATATTGGAAAATATTCAGTTATTAGATCAAATTGCTGAAATTATAACTATCTACCAAGATAAAGAGAGCATTAAAAAAGAATTAGAGCAATTAGCTGAACCAATTAATGAAATAGATAAGGAAAGTATTTCTAACTTAGCTGGTTATAACGGTACACACCGACTTTCTTTAAAATGTATAAACTTGGTATTAGAGGAATTATGGCATACTTCTAGAAATCAAATGGAAATCTTTGCATATTTAAATATTAAACCTCGAAAAATTGACTTAAAGAAAGCAAATAAAATACCTAAAGATATGATTGATGAGTTTATACTATCTCCAGTAGTTAAAAGAACGTTTGGTCAAGCAATCAATGTTATCAATAAAGTGATAGAAAAATATGGTGCTCCTAAAGATATTATAATTGAGTTGGCTAGAGAGAATAATACTAAAGATAAACAAAAATTTATTAATGAATTACAAAAGAAAAATGAAAAAACAAGACAGAGAATAAACGAGATTATCGGAAAAACAGGTAATCAAAATGCGAAGCGATTAGTTGAAAAGATTAGACTTCATGATGAACAAGAGGGCAAATGTCTGTATTCTCTTGAGAGTATACCGTTGGAAGACCTATTAAATAATCCTAATCATTATGAAGTTGACCATATTATTCCTAGATCTGTATCATTTGATAATTCATATCAAAATAAAGTTCTCGTTAAGCAAACAGAAAATAGTAAAAAAGGTAACCGTACACCATACCAATACTTAAATTCAGGAGAAGCGAAACTATCCTATAATCAGTTTAAACAGCACGTGTTAAATCTTAGTAAATCAAAAGATAGAATTTCGAAGAAGAAAAAAGACTACTTACTAGAAGAACGAGATATAAATAAATTTGAGGTGCAAAAAGAATTTATTAATAGAAACCTAGTTGATACACGATACGCTACAAGAGAATTAACCAATTATTTAAAAGCATATTTCAGCGCTAATGATATGGATGTTAAAGTTAAAACAATCAATGGTAGCTTTACAAATCATTTAAGAAAAGTATGGGAATTCAAGAAAGAACGTAACCATGGTTATAAGCATCATGCTGAAGATGCGCTAATTATCGCTAACGCTGATTTCTTATTTAAAGAAAATAAAAAGTTAAAAGCAGCAAATAAGGTTTTAGAACAACCAGAACATAAAGAGATAGAAACTAAAATTGAAGTTGATAGTGATGAAGAATACCAAGGTTTATTTGTCATTCCACAGCAAGTAAAAGAAATTAAAGAATTTAGAGATTTTAAATATTCCCATAGAGTGGATAAGAAACCAAATAGACAATTGATCAATGACACGCTTTATTCAACAAGAGTAAAAGATGATGACTTATATATTATCTCGCCAATTAAGAATATTTATAGTAAAGATAATACAGATTTAAAAAAACATTTTAATAAGAATCCTGAAAAATTCTTAATGTACCAAAATGATCCAAAAACGTTTGAAAAACTAGAAGTGATTATGAAGCAATACGCTAATGAGAAAAATCCATTGGCTAAATATCACGAAGAAACAGGAGACTATTTAACTAAATACAGCAAGAAAAATAATGGACCAATTGTTAAATCGATTAAGATGTTTGGTAAAAAGGTTGGAAATCATTTAGATGTTACAAATCAATACAGCAATTCGAGAAACAAACTTGTGAAATTATCATTTAAGTCGTATCGTTTTGATGTGTATCTGACTGATAAAGGTTATAAATTCGTTAGCATTACATATTTGGATGTACTTAAAAAAGATAATTATTATTATATTCCTGAAGCCAAATACGAGAAATTAAAGTTAAATAAAGGTATCGATGTTAAAGCTAAATTTATTGGAAGTTTTTATTATAATGATTTGATTGAACTAGATGGTAAGGTATATACAATTATTGGGGTCAATAATGATAAGAAAAATGCTATAGAGCTCAATTTACCTGACATTAAATATACGGAATTCTGTGAAATGAATAATATTAAATCAACACCAAGAATTTTTAAAACAATTGGAAGAAAAGTTGAAAGTATTAGAAAATTATCTACTGACGTTCTAGGAAATAGATATTATCAATCTTGCGCCGAAAAGCCACAATTAATATTTAAAAAAGGAATCTAAGCTATGAGTTGGAGAATTGTGTATATAACAGAAGTTAATCACATGTCACTTAATTTAAATAGCTTGAAAATCAAAAAAGGCGATCTAGAAACTAAGATTCCTTTAGCTGATATTTTTGCATTAGTTATTGAAGATTTAACTGTTACATTAACATCCAGATTATTAGTAGAACTCTCGGATTATAATATTTTAGTTATCTTTTGCAATCAAAAGCATTTGCCAGAATGCACTTTACAACCGATATCAGGTCATTTTAATCAATATACGCAAATGAAAGCGCAATTAAAATGGGATGTAGCTCGTAAAAGTGAATTGTGGCAATCAATTGTAAAGAAAAAAATTCAAAATCAAATTGAATGTATGAAGTATATGCACATTGATACTGTGCGAATTCAAAAAATGACAGAGTTGAAGCAGTCAGTATTGATATATGATCGGAATAATATTGAGGGTCAAGCTGCAAAATACTATTTTAATAGTTTCTTTAAAGATTTTACAAGAGATAATGATGCGCTTATAGAGAATGCGGTTTTAAATTATGGGTACACTATTTTGAATGCTGCAATAGCTAGAACGATAGTCGCAAAAGGCTTAATACCAGCAATTGGCATCCACCATATTGGAGGGAGAAATCATTTTAACTTAGCATCAGATTTAATTGAACCATTTAGGGCGCTAGTTGATTTGTTCTTATTGAAACATCCTCCTGAAGACTATTTAACGAAAGCGTATAGATTAAAAATAATTAATCTATTACATGCACGTGTTGAAATTGATGGAAAAATGCAAACGGTTATTCGAGCTATTGATATCATGGTGCAATCTATAATTGAGTATTTTAAAGACGGTGATATTAAATCATTAAAGTTTCCTAGTTTGAGTAAATATTCATTTTATGAGTTATAGATTTATGAGAGTACTATTAATGTTTGATCTACCAGTTGAAACTAAGAAACAAAGAAGAATTTATAGTAAATTTAGAAAGCAACTCATTGAGGATGGATTTTTAATGATGCAATACTCAATTTATATCAAGAGTGTCATAAATAAAGATGCGGCAAACCAAACTATAAAAAAAGTAAATACTTTTCTGCCTCAAGAAGGTCATGTCAGGGCACTCATGATAACTGAAAAGCAATATCAACATATGCAAATACTTTTAGGAGAAGAAAATCATAATATAGAACTATTAGGTGATAATAGAACTATTATTTTTTGATAAGAGAAAATATGGAACATATCATATGGCAAATAAAATCTGAAGCAGTACCTACAGTGAATCTGAATATTGGCCAATACACTGCTATTTATAATGAATTTGAAACCATTGAAGAGGACATACTTGAACTTATTGATCAATATTTTAAAAAAAGAAACTCAAATAAGAATGAAGTTTCTATTATAGAATGTACTAATCATGAACTAATTTCTAATCTTGAGTATGAGAGTTTTATTATTGATAATAACAAAATAGAACTTGAGCATTCATTAGGCGCCACATCTATTTTGAATAAGAAACTTCAAAGAGATTTTGCTAATCACATTGAAAGTTCAGGATATTTAAATTCTATTAATCAACTTCTAAATGATTTACTAGAGATGATTAATTACAATGAATTACCTTTACAAATAAAGACTTTAGATATTAAATATTTCATTAAGTTATTAAGCTTTAAATATGAAATGAAGAAGGATTATACAAAATTAGTAAACAGAATAGAGCAAGTGCTACCTTTAATTGTTGATGAATTAAACAAGCTACACAATAATCATTTATTATTGATTTACTTATATCCTGAAGCAAATTTAAGTCCTAAAGAACAAATTAAATTGAAAGAATTGTTGTTAACGCTCGATGCAAACATAATTGTATTAACAGGATCATTACATTTTCTATCCGAAGAATGGAAATACAATAACTATATAAGAGATGGTAAGCAAAAAAACACATCTGAATTTCTGGAAGAATTAGAGTGGAATGCACCACTTAATTTTGATAAGAGGGATCTAGAAGAAAGTTTGAACCGATTCATTTTAACTTATCAAGATAAATTAGAATTAAATCCCATAATATCTAATTATCAAATAGCACAAATTATGTTATTTAGTGCTATTGACATATATGTTGGAGTTTCATATATGCAACATTGTAATCACAAATTTGAATTGAAAATTAAAAATGAATTACTGCCTAAAAGCATCAATAAATATTTAAATCAACAATCGTTGAATTAATTACTTTGCTATAATTAACATAATAATCTATTATTATCTTAGTGAATGAGTTTAGCTAACTTGTTCACTGAGATACCTTTTTATAAACTAATTCTTTTAGCGATTTTATATTGCTAGAGGTTTTAGTACTCTGTAATTTTAGGTATAAGTGAAACGTGGTAACGTCTTAGAGTTCAAGCCAACTGGTTTTAGTACTCTGTAATTTTAGGTATAAGTGAAACCAAAAGGCGTTAATGCAATGGCCATGTTTGGTTTTAGTACTCTGTAATTTTAGGTATAAGTGAAACGAGCTTTCATTTTGGAATGGTGGGGATTGGGTTTTAGTACTCTGTAATTTTAGGTATAAGTGAAACATACGACCATTACCAAACTTAATCACTTTCAGTTTTAGTACTCTGTAATTTTAGGTATAAGTGAAACAAGCACTTCCACGATTTATGGCGAGCAACGGTTTTAGTACTCTGTAATTTTAGGTATAAGTGAAACATATGAACTTGCTAATTTTTTTGAAGTTAGTTTTAGTACTCTGTAATTTTAGGTATAAGTGAAACTTTTGCGTAAAATGGACGAATAAACCACATGTTTTAGTACTCTGTAATTTTAGGTATAAGTGAAACAAGCAGAAAACAAGCCTGTATCTTTTAGCAGTTTTAGTACTCTGTAATTTTAGGTATAAGTGAAACGTGAAGTTGGTAAAGACGGGCAATCTAAGAGTTTTAGTACTCTGTAATTTTAGGTATAAGTGAAACTAGTAGTATCAGTACAAGGTTTAACTGAGTGTTTTAGTACTCTGTAATTTTAGGTATAAGTGAAACTTAGTCTAATTCTAGCAAATAAGAATCTACGTTTTAGTACTCTGTAATTTTAGGTATAAGTGAAACCAGAACAAACGATTAATGAGCAAGAATTTAGTTTTAGTACTCTGTAATTTTAGGTATAAGTGAAACTAATCGTGTCGATGACAAAGTAGGTAAAGGTTTTAGTACTCTGTAATTTTAGGTATAAGTGAAACCATTGATTAACGCTGAAATGAGTATGAATGGTTTTAGTACTCTGTAATTTTAGGTATAAGTGAAACGATGCTGAAAGTAAAGATGTAGAAGTAACAGTTTTAGTACTCTGTAATTTTAGGTATAAGTGAAACAAGGCACGTATAGGTTCCTGTCGTATTCAGGTTTTAGTACTCTGTAATTTTAGGTATAAGTGAAACTGAGTATGACGTAGAATTCGCTAACTTATGTTTTAGTACTCTGTAATTTTAGGTATAAGTGAAACTTAAGGAAGATGAAGAGTCGTTGTTTGTTAGTTTTAGTACTCTGTAATTTTAGGTATAAGTGAAACAGACGGTTATCACTTTATCCACGACAAGTAGTTTTAGTACTCTGTAATTTTAGGTATAAGTGAAACAGGTAATTCAAGAACGTTTAGGTCACAAATGTTTTAGTACTCTGTAATTTTAGGTATAAGTGAAACAAAAGGGTTTGCAGGAACAACACAATTTTGGTTTTAGTACTCTGTAATTTTAGGTATAAGTGAAACGATTAACTCGTATCTTTCTCCACTTGTAATGTTTTAGTACTCTGTGATTTTAAGTATAAGTGAACGATACATTGATGCTACACCGCAAGATTGAAGTTTTAATACGCTAGTACTTTAGGCACAACTATTTTAAATAGCGATTATTAAGTGCTATTACTTGCAAATTATTTGATTAAAGTGATTATCTCAATAATTACGCCGATCCATTGTTACTTTCAAATAATCCATAATATTGAAATTAATTATTGGGGGGAAGAATGAAGAAATATTTAATATTAATTAAAATAGTAGTTGACTAACATGCTAAGGTAGAAATATAATAAACGTAAGGAACAAGTTTAGCTAACTTGTACTTATACCTAAAATTACAGAATCTACTAAAACAAGACTTTATGTCGTGTTTATCCCATTAATTTATTAATGGGATTTTTTCTTTATAATTAGACAAAGAGGCTAGGACATAAATTATATAGGTTCTATAATAAATTGGACTGATGACTAAAATCATCTGTCCAATTTTTATGTTTTGAATACAAAAATAGCGCAATTACCTCTATAATTATTAGTTACCACAACAAATAAAAAAGGAAGGTAATGCGCCTATGTGTAAGTCTATATTAAAAACATTAAGAATTAAAGATAAAAATATCAATTTTTCAGACAAAGTGATTGAGAAAAAATATAAAGGACGAATGAGCCTGTTTTATTATGCCGAGCTCACTTATCAACCTAC
>NZ_JAESMI010000128.1:0-1691 GCF_017893095.1 Staphylococcus sp. GDX8P80P
TGATTGTTGGTACACAAGATGGGGTTAAAATTATAAATAAAACGAGTTTAAACGAATAATAAGGGAGTGGGACAGAATTCGGTTCTACGCAAACATCGGTTGATAAATAAAAAAATTATTTAATTAAAATAAGATTAAGCGACAAGGTGGAAATCAGACTTTTTTAGTCTTGGTTTCCTTTTTGTTTTTTTAAATAATCGTTCTTTGACGATTATACGACATTTGAAATTCTCGAAGTTACGATAACCGTAAGCTATACGTTTTTGAACTTTAATTTTATTATTAAAACCTTCGATAGGTCCATTTGATAAATGTGGAAAATTGAACGTATTCATAATATGTGGTGAAAATTTATCGAATGTATTTAATACTCTATTTAAACCTTTAGAAATAGATGTTTCGTCTTTAATACAACTAAAAAACTTTTCCGATTGATTGAGTTTTAAAGCCCGTCTAAGCTGATGGCCTACTTGATGCGTAAATTTAAGTATGTCATTTCCTTCTAGCATATAATCCAAGACACCTTGAGGTGTCATCCATTTGTCGAAGAGTTTAACAGGGCCATAAACAAAGCTTTCTAGATTTTCTGTATCGGTAAGAAATATTTTCCAATGCCGTTTTAACTTATTATAAAATCGGTGATCTGTGTATCTAACTTCATTCATCAAACGGATACGCGCAGTGTTAATTTCTCTATTGATAGATTGAACAATGTGAAAACGATCAATAATGATGCGCGCATTAGGGAATAATTCCTGAATCATGTAAATATAAGCTTCAAACATATCAATGGAAACAGTTTTTACTTTTTTACGTTCTTCTAAAGAAAAATGATAAAAGTAGTCAAGAACAAATCGTTTTTTACGACTTTCGATGATATCTCCAAATTGATGTGTTAAGCCATCACAGTACACCATACTCATTTGACCGTTTACTGTTTTAAGTTCATCAATCATAATGTGTTCTGGTAAGGATTTAGATGGTGTCTGAGCTATCTCTTTAGCTGCTTCATTAATAATACGCGTAACCGTATGGAATGAGGTATTGGTACTTTCACTAATAGATTTGACCGAACGGTCTTGAACACTTTTATTTAAGATTATTTTTTTTGTATTATTTGAAATCACACAATGTTTGTCTACTATTTCAGATTGAGCGACAAAGGTACTATGGCATTGGCGACATAAAAAACGTTGTTTTTTGAGCGAAATATACGTAGGAACTTCTGAAACTTTAGGTACTTTAATTAATATTTGGCGTTTACCATTTTTAACAATACGATGGTTTTCATTTGGGAAGCCACAGTTCTCACAATGATTAGGCGTATAAGTTAATGTGCCAAAATAACATTTAGCTGTTATATATCCATTGGAAAAACGTTCTACACGGTTTTCCCAAATAATATTTTCATCTTTAATTTCTAGTGTTTCTGCGATACAATTACTCATAAGCGCGATATCTCTCCTTTTATTTAGTTTGGTCACTTAATATTATAGAGATATTTGCGCTCTTTTTGTATAAAAAATGCGGTTAATGAAACAATCAATTTGTTTCATCAACCGCATTTCTCTTAGAACCAAAAACTCTCGACTAGTTTAACTAATCGAGAGCATATATATAATTAATATTCTTGTTGAGGGAGTCAACAGAGTTATTAATTATTTGAATTTACGTTTACGTGCAGCTTCTGA
>NZ_JAESMI010000129.1:0-26102 GCF_017893095.1 Staphylococcus sp. GDX8P80P
CCATTTAAGGGGTTCAGTACCCAATAGAATTTGCTTTTTTATCTAAAACTTAACTTTCTAGACGTTGTTTCATGATTAATTTGTAACATACTACATAATTTAGATACCCGTTATCACTAGTGGTATTAACGAAATATAGAACAATATAATTTAAATATTTATGCTATTTACATCAATTAGCCAAGCGCAACGTCTAAAATCATCATAATAGTAAAGCCTAACATTAAACTTAATGTTGCCAAATCTGTATTATTACCAGATTGTGAGTCAGGTATGAGCTCTTCGACAACAACGAATATCATAGCGCCAGCTGCAAAAGCTAAAGCATATGGTAACACAGGCGTAATCACTAATATTAACGCCGCACCAATCGTAGCAAAAATGGGTTCAACAATTGCAGAAGCTTGGCCGTAATTAAAGGCTTTCCAACGAGATGCGCCAGCAGCTCTGATTGGCATAGATAATGCTGCACCTTCTGGAATATTTTGAATCCCAATCCCTATTGCTAAGCCCAAAGCACCTAGAAATGTTGCTTGGCTATTACCAGTCGCGATACCACCAAAAGCAACACCGATTGATAGACCTTCTGGAATATTATGTAACGTAATGGCAAGTACTAAGAGTGTATTCTTACTTAATGACGTTTTTACACCTTCACGGTATTGACTTTTATCTCCAATTCTTTGGTGTAAATGGGGGATAACTGAATCGAGGGCACGTATGAAGATGCCACCAAATAAAAAACCAATTGCAGCAGGTAACCAGGCAGGTAAACTACCATCTTTACCATATTCAATTGAAGGTTGTAATAATGACCAGAAACTGGCGGCAATCATAATCCCAGCAGCAAAGCCCTGCATTGAAGTTAATATGCGTTCATTAACGGATTTGAATACAAACACAGCAGCCGCACCCAATGCAGTGAGTAGCCACGTAATAATACCGGCTATAAGTGCCTGTAAATAGGGCGGTAAACTTTCGAAAAAGTCAATCATAACTCTTGTCTCCTTGTATCATTTAACCTTAAAAAGGTGTATAATATATAGAACTGATTTAAGCTTATCAAAAAATATTTAAAAATTCGATATTTCGATTTGGAAAAGGAAGTAGAAGCATGGAAGCGTATAAAATAGAACACTTAAATAAATCATATGCGGATAAAATCATTTTCGATGATTTAAACCTATCTATTTCTGAACATGAAAAAATAGGACTAGTAGGAATTAATGGTACTGGTAAAAGTACATTACTTAAAGTGATTGGCAATCTAGACGATGATTTTACAGCTGATATTACACATCCTAATCAATATCGTATACGTTATTCTTCTCAAAAACAAGATTTAGATGGCACTATGACGGTCTTCCAAGCTGTACTTAGCTCTGATACAACAACACTTCGAATTATTAAAGCTTACGAAGAAGCCGTAACAAATTACACACAGCACCAGGATGATACGTATTTTCAAAAAATGATGGAAGCGCAAGAAGCTATGGATCGACATCATGCATGGGATTATAATGCAGAAATCAAAACGATCTTATCTAAACTAGGTATTCACGATACGACTAAAAAGATAAGTGAGTTGTCTGGTGGCCAACAAAAGCGAGTCGTACTAGCTAAGACGTTAATAGAACAACCTGATTTATTGTTACTAGACGAGCCAACGAACCACCTTGATTTTGAATCCATTACATGGCTAATCAATTACATCAAACAATATCCTCATACTGTTTTATTTGTAACGCATGATCGTTACTTTTTAAATGAAATCGCGAGTAGAATCATTGAGCTAGATCGAGGTAAACTAAAATCGTATCCGGGTAATTATGAAGATTACATCGCAATGCGAGCTGAAAATGAAATAATCGAACAAAAGCAACAAGATAAACAAAAGGCTTTATATAAACAGGAATTAGCGTGGATGAGAGCTGGTGCTAAGGCAAGAACGACAAAACAACAAGCGCGTATCAATCGTTTTAATGATTTGGAATCAGAAGTTCAAGGCCATCATGCCCAAGATAAGGGTCAACTTAACTTGGCATATTCAAGATTAGGTAAGCAAGTGTATGAACTGGAACACGTATCTAAGCAAATGAATGGTAAAACGTTGTTTGAAGATATTACAGAAATCATTCAAAGCGGTCAGCGTATTGGTATTGTTGGTCCGAATGGTGCTGGGAAAACGACATTATTAAATATTTTAAGTGGAGAAGATAATGATTATACAGGCACGCTTAAAATTGGTCAGACTGTAAAAGTAGCCTACTTCAAACAAACAGAAGAAACGTTAGATAGAGACATACGTATGATTGATTACTTGAGAGAAGAAAGTGAAGTGGCTAAAGAAAAGGATGGCACATCCATTTCTGTAACACAATTACTTGAACGATTCTTATTCCCAAGTGCAACGCATGGTAAGAAAATTTACAAATTATCGGGTGGAGAACAAAAGCGTTTATATTTACTACGTTTGCTCGTACATCAACCTAATGTATTGTTGTTGGATGAGCCAACGAACGACCTTGATACTGAAACATTAACCATTTTGGAAGATTACATTAGTACGTTTGGTGGTTCAGTTATCACTGTGAGTCATGATCGTTATTTCTTAAATAAAGTTGCTCAAGCATACTGGTATATTCATGACGGGAAAATGGAACGTATCGTAGGAACGTTTGAAGATTATGAGGCATACAAGAAAGAGCAAGATAAAATTGCGACATTAGAGAAACAAGCGCAACAGCCGAAACAAAAGACAACTGTTCGAAAAAAATCTGGCTTATCATATAAAGAAAAACGTGAATATGAGTCATTGATGGAACGTATTGATCAAACAGAAACACGTTTAGAAGAAATCGATGAAGAGATGATTGCGGCTAGTGCTGATTATGCCAAAATCAAAGAATTAAATGAAGAGAAAGAACAATTAGAGCTAACATATGAAACAGACATCACGAGATGGAGTGAATTAGAAGAACTAAAAGAGCAATAAGGGGAATGTAAAGTATGGAAGCAACATTATCGCATTATTTTGGCTATGAGAAGTTTAGAACGGGGCAAAAAGAAATCATAACTAAAATAATGAATCATCATAATGTGTTAGGTGTATTACCTACAGGTGGTGGGAAATCAATCTGTTATCAAGTGCCTGGTTTAATGTTGGGCGGAACGACGATTGTCATTAGTCCATTAATCTCTTTAATGAAAGACCAAGTCGATCAGCTTAAGGCTATGGGAATTAAAGCCGCCTATTTAAATAGTAGTTTAACCAAGAAACAACAAAAAGACATTGAAAATGATTTAATGAAGGGTCATATTCAATTTTTATATGTGGCACCAGAACGTTTTGATAATCAATATTTTTTAAGTTTATTAAGTCGTATTACTATTCATCTTATCGCATTTGATGAAGCCCATTGTATATCTAAATGGGGTCATGATTTTAGACCTAGCTATCAAAGTGTGATTAAGAAAGTATTCACATTACCCCAAAACTTTACAATTGTCGCACTGACGGCAACAGCAACTGCAGAAGTGCAACAAGATATTATGGAAAAGTTAAACATCGATAGGCACGATGAAGTAAAAACGAGTACAAAACGCCGTAACCTAATTTTTAAAGTGAATCCTACGTATCAACGTCAAAAATTTGTCGTAGACTATGTGCAAAAGCATAAAGAACAAGCGGGTATAATCTATTGTTCTACACGTAAACAAGTTGAAGAGTTACAAGAAGCGCTTGACGTTATAAATGTTTCTTCTGCTATTTATCATGCAGGTTTAACAAATAAAGAACGTGAGACAGCTCAAAATGAATTTGTCTATGACAAAGTTAAAGTTGTTATTGCGACAAATGCGTTTGGTATGGGGATAGACAAATCAAATGTTAGATACGTCATACACTACAATATGCCCGGTGATCTGGAATCATATTATCAAGAGGCAGGCCGTGCAGGGCGTGATGGATTAGAAAGTGAATGCATCCTTTTATTTAGTGAGCGTGATAAAGGTTTACATGAATACTTTATTACGGTGTCACAGGCCGATGAGGACTACAAAGATAAAATGGGTGAAAAACTTACTAAAATGATTCAATACACAAAAACAAAAAAATGTCTCGAAGCAACAGTCGTTCATTACTTTGAACCCAATGAAAAGCTAGAAGAGTGTGGTCAATGTAGTAGTTGTATTCAACAAAATAAAACATATGATATGACACAAGAAGCTAAAATGATTATTAGTTGTATTGCACGTATGCGTCAAAAAGAAAGTTATAGTGTGATCATTCAAGTCTTGCGTGGAGAAACAAGTGATTATATTAAGTATAATGACTATGATAAGTTGACGACACACGGCTTAATGAAAGATTATACTACTTCAGAATTAAGTCATTTAATAGACGAATTGCGCTTTAAAGGATTTTTAAACGAATTTGATGAAATATTGATATGTGATGAAAGTGTTAAAAAGCTACTTAATGATGAAATTAAGGTATTTACGACACCATTTAAACAAAAATCTAAAGAGAAGGTTTATATCAATACAGTTGAAGGTGTCGATCGTGCATTATACAGTGAATTGGTTGAAGTACGTCGTAAATTAAGTGAGAAATTAAATATCGCGCCGGTAAGTATCTTTTCAGATTATACCTTAGAAGAATTTGCTAAACGTAAGCCGGAATCTAAGCAAGAAATGATATCTATTGATGGTGTTGGTAGTTACAAGCTAAAACATTATTGTCCGAAATTCTTAGAAACTATTCACTCTTATAAAGCCAGTATATAAACGCAACATCTAAATATATTAGGAGAACCTAGAACAAACAATGTTATGAGGCGCCTGAGCCAATGCATAGCAACTAGCTAAATTGAAAAGACAGTCCAATTTACTTGAGAGTGGGATAATGAATGCACAAAACATTCTATCCTACTCTCTTTATTTTTTATTTATATTGTTATGCTATATTTTTTGGATGTAATTACAATAATATGACTAATTTAATATGAATTCATCATTAAACATGTTTAAATAGGGAATAAGAATGCAAACATTTTAAATAGGTAGATTAAATGAAGGTGACTAAATGATTGAATTTAAAAACGTAACCAAACGTTATGGCGATAATGTAGCTGTCGATAATGTGAGTTTCAAAATCAATGAAGGAGAGTTCTTTGTACTCATCGGCCCATCTGGGTGTGGAAAAACGACCACTTTGAAAATGATTAACAGACTAATTCCGTTAAGTGAAGGCTATATTTATTTCAAAGATAAGCCCATTAGCGATTATCCCGTTTATGAAATGCGATGGGACATTGGATATGTGTTACAACAAATTGCACTTTTCCCGCATATGACAATTAAAGAAAATATTGCACAAGTGCCACAGATGAAAAAATGGAAAGACAAAGATATAGATCGACGTGTAGACGAATTACTTACAATGGTTGGTTTAGAACCAGAAAAATATCGTGATCGTAAACCAGATGAATTATCAGGTGGCCAACGACAAAGAGTTGGGGTAATCAGAGCATTAGCTGCAGATCCTCCAGTCATATTGATGGATGAGCCGTTCAGCGCATTGGACCCGATAAGTCGTGAGAAGCTACAGGATGATTTAATAACATTACAAACACAAATAAAGAAGACAATCGTGTTCGTCACACATGATATACAAGAAGCTATGAAGTTAGGCGATCGTATTTGCTTACTCAACAATGGCCGTGTTGAACAAATTGATACACCGCAAGCGTTTCGAGATCAACCTAAAAATGCATTTGTAGAAGAATTTATGGGAAGTCATTTAGATCAAAATCAAGAAACATTGCAGTTGAAAGACTTAAAGATTACAACACCGCTCACAGAGACAGAAACGCAACACGATTACCCAATCATCAATAGTGATGTCCAATTACGTTCAATTTATTCGAAATTAGCACAGCATGAAGCGGTGATTGTGAATGATGCATCAACTTCTACGCAGTCTCTCTTAAAGCGTGAAGATGTCTTTAAATTTTTATCTCAAGATGACTACGATAAGGAGGGTAAAGTATGAGTAACTTATTGAGTACCCTCAACGACCGTAAAGGCGAAGTATTTACAACTATTGTAGAACATATTCAAATATCATTTATCGCATTATTAATCGCGATCTTAATCGCTGTTCCACTAGGGATTGCTTTAACGAAAACGAAGCGTTTGTCTGAAGTCATCATGAATTTAGCGGCAATATTACAAACTATTCCATCTTTAGCATTATTAGGCTTGATGATTCCAACCTTTGGTATTGGTCGACTTCCTGCAATTATCGCGTTAGTTGTGTATGCCTTGTTACCAATTTTAAGAAATACATATACAGGCATTAAAGAAGTCGATCCATCACTCATTGAAGCTGCTAAAGGTATAGGTATGAAACCGGTGCGTCGATTAACGAGAGTTGAGTTACCTATTGCTATGCCAGTGATGATGGCCGGTATTCGTACAGCAATGGTATTAATTATCGGTACAGCAACTTTAGCTGCATTAATTGGTGCAGGCGGACTTGGTGATTTAATCTTATTAGGTATTGACCGTAATAACGCATCACTCATTCTTATTGGTGCGATTCCTGCTGCATTACTCGCTATTATGTTTGATTTGATATTGCGATATATGGAGAAATTGTCTTACAAGAAATTATTAATCACTGTTGGAGTGATGATCCTTATTATATTATTGGTCATTGTTGTACCACTTTTCGGGAAAAAAGGGGACACAATTACGCTTGCAGGTAAATTAGGTTCAGAACCTTCAATTATTACAAATATGTATAAAATTTTAATTGAAGATGAAACAGACAATACAGTTGATGTTAAAGATGGTATGGGGAAAACATCCTTCCTCTTCAATGCTTTGAAATCAGATGATATAGATGGTTATTTAGAATTTACAGGTACAGTGTTAGGAGAATTAACGAAAGAAGATTTAAAATCTAAAAAAGAAACTGCTGTATATCAACAAGCTAAACAAAGTTTAGAGAAAAAATATGACATGACCATGTTAGAACCTATGAAGTACAACAACACGTATGCGTTAGCAGTAAAAAAGGATTTCGCTAAAGAGAATAATATTAAAACGATAGGTGATTTACAAAAAGTCGAGGACAAACTTAAACCAGGATTTACGATGGAATTTAACGACCGTCCTGATGGCTACAAAGCTGTGTCTAAAGCTTATGGACTCGATTTATCAAATATTAAAAAAATGGAGCCAAAATTACGATATACTGCAGTCGAAAAAGGCGATATCAATTTAATTGATGCGTATTCAACCGATGCGGAATTAAAACAATATGATATGGTCGTTTTAAAGGATGATAAGCATGTCTTCCCACCATATCAAGGTGCACCGATGTTTAAAGAGAAATTCTTAAAAGAACATCCTGAAATTAAAAAACCATTGAATAAGTTAAAAGGTAAAATTTCAGATGAAGAGATGCAAGAAATGAATTATAAAGTTACCGTAAAAAATGAAGATCCTTATAAGGTTGCAAAACATTATCTTGAACAAGAAGGTTTAGTCAAATAAAAGAAGTGTATAGCGATTGACACACCGCTTATTTTAAGGCTACTTGATAAAAGTGCCTTTGATGATTGCTAGACTGAAAAACGCTAACATTAAGTTTCTCATAGTACAAATGATGCTCAGGGAGCGGGACAACGAATTGATTTCAATTTCTGTCCTGCTTCTTTTTTTTAGTGAGAATTTCGTATAGACAATTGTAATCTGATTTAATTTTATTTACACTAATGAATAAATACACAAAATTAGCGTGTATGGTTTTAGGGGGGAGAAAATGAATACAAAGAACTATTCTAGACAAGAAATAGTGGAGAGTGTACCTCAAAAAGGATTTTTCGGTCATCCTAAAGGTTTAAGTACACTATTCTTTACTGAATTTTGGGAGCGATTCAGTTACTATGGTATGAAAGCCATTTTAGCTTATTATCTGTACTATTCTGTTAGTAAAGGTGGCTTTGGTTTACCACAAGGGACAGCACTACAAATTGTATCGTTATACGGTGCACTTATCTATATGTCTGGTACCATCGGAGGTTGGATCGCAGACAGAATGATTGGCACACGTCATGCTCTGTTTTATGGTGGCATACTTATTATGTTTGGACATATTCTGTTGACGATACCGGGTAGTTTAACCGTAGTTATGATTGCATTATTACTGCTTATTATTGGTACAGGTTTATTGAAACCTAATATCTCAACTACCGTTGGAGAATTATATGACCATAATGACAGACGTTTAGATGCAGCATTTACTATTTTTTATATGGGTATTAACCTAGGTAGTTTTTTAGCACCATTTGCGACAGGATATTTACAAACAAGACTAGGATTTCACTATGGTTTCGCTGTAGCTGCAGTAGGTATGTTCGTAGGATTAGTGACATACTATATTACCAATAAAAAGAACTTAGGATTAGCTGGTTTAAGTGTGCCTAATCCGCTTCGCAAAGAAGAAATCAAAAGGTTATCAATTATTACTGGTATTATCGTGTTAATTTTCGCAATTATCCTACTTATCTTGCAATTTACTGGACAATTAAGCCTATCTAGTTTTAGTATGATTGTTACATTCGTAGGTATCGTTTTACCGATTTGTATTTTTGTTTATATGTTATCAAGTCATAAGACGCGTAAAGAAGAGCGTTCAAGAATTTATAGTTACATACCGTTATTTATTACATCTGTTGCATTCTGGATGATTCAAGAACAAGGTTCAACAGTTTTAGCTAACTTTGCAGATCAGAAGACAGAACTAAGTTTGGCTAAACTGACAAATGGTGTTCTCGATTTTCATATACCAGCAGCCTGGTTCCAGTCGATTAACCCGGTATTTATCATAATATTAGCACCTATCTTTGCTAGTATATCGACGAAATTAGGTAAGCATAATCCAAGTACAGTATACAAATTTGCACTAGGTGCAATTTTCGCTGGGTTATCTTATTTAGTCATGATTATACCGTTAAGTAGTCATGTTCAAATGATTCATCCTATTTGGTTGGTGTTAAGTTTCTTCTTAATCACATTGGGAGAATTATGTATTTCACCAGTTGGGTTATCAGTAACGTCTAAATTAGCACCTGCAAAATTCTCAGCACAGATGATGGCACTATGGATGTTAAGTAACGCGACTGCACAAAGTATCAATAGTCAAATTGTTGTCCTATTTAAAATTATTAGTGAAAAAGAATTCTTCTTATATTCTGGATTGTTTACACTTCTCATTGGTGTTATCTTAGTTGCGATTTCTCCAATTGTTAAAAAAGCAATGAATGGCGTACATTAAGATACGATAGCAGTCCTGCAATTTGATATTGTGTAAGGCAACATCGTTTATGATTGAATAAACATTTTATATTTATGAAAAGGAGTGGTTGGCAATGAAACAACAATTAAATCAATTAACAGCGTATCAACCAGGTTTATCACCACAAGCACTTAAAGAAAAACATGGCATTGAAGGGGACCTATATAAACTTGCCTCAAATGAGAATTTATATGGCCCTTCTCCAAAAGCAAAAGAAGCAGTTCAAGCGCACGTAGATGAATTATTCTACTACCCGGAAACTGGGTCGCCATCACTACGCAAAGCGATTAGTGAGCACTTGAATGTGGATGCATCTAGAATTCTATTTGGTGCTGGGTTAGATGAAGTTATCTTGATGATTTCAAGAGCGGTATTAACACCGGGTGATAAGATCGTAACGAGTGAAGCAACATTTGGTCAGTACTATCACAACGCGATTGTAGAGTCAGCTGATGTTGTCCAAGTACCATTGAAAGATGGTGGCTTTGATTTAGATGGGATTATAAAAGAAGTAGATGAAGATACAGCCTTAGTATGGTTATGTAATCCTAACAACCCAACTGGAACGTATTTCACTCATGATGAACTAGAACACTTTTTAGAACAAGTGCCTAGTCACGTACCAGTATTGATTGATGAAGCATACTTCGAGTTCGTTACGGCAAATGATTATCCTGATACATTGAAATTGCAAGAACGTTTTGATAATGCATTTTTATTAAGAACGTTCTCTAAAGCTTATGGCTTAGCAGGATTACGTGTAGGTTATGTTGTTGCTACGAATGAAGCAATTGAAAAATGGAACATCATTCGTCCACCATTTAATGTCACTCGTATTTCAGAATATGCAGCCATTGCAGCGTTAGAAGATCAAGACTATTTAAATGAGATTACAGCTAAAAATGCTGTCGAACGTCAGAAATTTTATGATATACCGCAAAGTAAACATTTCTTACCAAGTCAAACGAACTTTGTATTTGTGGTTACAAACAAAGCGCAAGAATTATACGAAGCATTATTAAATGTTGGTTGTATTACACGACCATTTCCAACTGGTGTCCGTATTACAATCGGATTCCCAGAACAAAATGACAAGATGATAGAAGTATTGAAACACTTTGATTATTAAAGACGAATCTAACGGATTAAGCTTTCGATGCAAGATAATTGAATCAGTTCTGATAGTGCTATAAATTTAAATATAGCAAGAGAGTGGTACAATCAATTCGATATGAATTCTGTACCACTCTCTTTTGAATTTTTGCTATACTTTAACAGTATATAGGTGATGATTAAGGGAGAGATATTATGTCTAGAAAATCTATAGCTATTGATATGGATGAAGTCTTAGCAGACACATTAGGTGCCATTATTGAAGCGGTTAATGTTAAAACTGAATTAGGGATCACGGTTGAGTCGCTCAATGGTCAAAAGCTTAAAAACGTGATACCGGAACATGATGGATTAGTGCGTGATATTTTAAGAGCGCCAGGCTTTTTTAGAAATCTAAAGGTAATGCCACATGCACAAGAGGTAGTTGAGAAATTAACAGAACATTACGATGTTTACATTGCAACAGCGGCGATGGATGTACCAACATCATTTCATGATAAATATGAATGGTTACTTGAGTTCTTCCCATTTTTAGACCCTCAACAATTTATCTTTTGCGGTCGTAAAAATATAGTAAAAACAGATTATCTCATTGATGATAATCCTCGACAATTACAAATCTTTGAAGGAGAACCAATCATGTTTACTGCGTCTCATAATGTTAATGAAGAACGCTTTAAACGTGTTAATGGATGGAAAGGTGTGGAAGCATTCTTTCTTGAAGCATAATTAAAAATAAGCGATTAAGGTATGATGAATGAGACATTAACCTTAATCGCTTTTATATTGATAGAATTAATAGTTATTGTTCAGCATTTTCTGGGAAAGTTAGAATTTGAATTGCTTTTGGCAGAACTTCAATAGAAATAGGTGTTTCTAAATTAATTTCACCGTCAATGTCTACTTTCATAATTGGATCCGTGGATAATGTAATATGCTCACCAGCAATATGATCAATCCCGTTTGTAATTTCGTTCCAATCCATACTATCGCGTTTCTTAAAGATGTCATTAAGAATAGTGAAACTTTGTTTATCAAAGATAAAGCTATTCACTTTACCATCTTGAGGAGATAAATCGACAAGTGGAATACGACTACCGCCTATGTTTGGGCCATTAGCAACAACAAGCATTGATGTGTTACCTGTATATTCTTTGTCATCTACAGTTAATTTATAATCGAAATGTTCAGGGTTCATTAATGTTTTAACGGTAGAACCGACATAGCTCAACTTGCCGAAGATGTCTTTACGACCTTCTTGGACATTTTCAGCGTTTTGAACGATTAATCCTAAGCCAACGAAATTGAGTACGTACGTATCATTTACTTTCATGACATCATACGATTCTAAATGTGAAGTCTTTAACTGCTCACTGGCTTTTCGGAAGTCTGGATGTAGATTTAATGTTTTAGTAAAGTCATTAAATGTCCCTCCAGGAATAATTCCGATAGGGAGGTTGAGTTGATTTGTCATAACACCATTGATAAGTTCATTAACAGTACCATCGCCACCTAATATGAAGACAATATCCACATCACTGCTATAGTTTTGATTTTTAATATCTTCACAATATTTAATGATGTCGCCTTCATTTTCACTTAATTGAATGGATAAATGCTTACAAATGGTTGTTAGCGATTTAGTGACTTCCCCTAAACCGTCATATATATCTTTTAGACCACTATGTTCATGGTAAAAAAGAACCCCATGATTAAATGTTTGATCCATAATAATGCCTACTTTCGTAATTTACTTTAATTATCTTATATTTACCCAAAATCAGGTTTGCTTAATTATGATTTGCGTACTTCAAGTGCTCAAGTCTTTATGATTACACTTTTTACGTTGACACACAAAGAAAAAGGATGGAACAGAATTCAATTTGAATTCATTGTTCCATCCCTAAAAGCATGACTAACGTTGCGCAAAGCTGAATATAAATGACTTCTTAGTTCACTCAGTTACTGTGAATATGCTTGAGCATCCCTAAACATTAGGACGTTTTTTAAATAGCCTAAAAGGTTAATGAATACCTTTCATTGCTTTAGAAATCTTCGGTGTGAAAGCTAAGATAATCACAGTAATGACAATTGCTACACTACCTAAGAAGATAAAGTAATTCGTTTGACCTAAAGGTTCAATTAATTTAACTAACGTACCATTAAGTGCTTGTGCAGATGCGTTTGTTAATAACCAAACACTCATCATTTGCGCATTAAATGCTTTCGGTGCTAATTTAACTGCTGCACTATTACCTGTAGGTGATAAACATAATTCACCAACCACACAGATTACATAAGATAGGATAACCCAGTTTACTGAGAAGTGTGAATCACCATAACTCATACCGATAAGTCCCATTAGAATATATGAAGCACCTGCTAATAAGGTACCAATACCAAACTTGACTGGTAAGCTTGGTTGTCTTTTACCCATTTTTAACCAGATTGTTGAAACGACTGGTGCGAAGAGTAGGATAAATAATGGGTTAATTGATTGGAACCATGCTTCACCAAATTGTGTCTCCCAACCAAATAAATTTAGTTGCATATCAGAACGTTCTAATCCATAAATATTTAAAACGTTTGAACCTTGTTCTTGAATTCCCCAGAATAACATTCCTAGAATGAATAATGGAATAAATGCTTTAACGCGAGAACGTTCTACATCTGTAACTTCTTTACTACGAATCATCGTTGTAAAGTAAATAATTGGTAATGCAATACCTAGAACTAAAACAGTATTACTAATAAGGTTAAATGATAATGTATTAGTAAAGTATGTAACTAATAATACAATAGCAATTACGATTACAACTAAGCTAACAATTAATCCATATTTTCTTTTTTCTTCAGGAGAAAGTGGATTTGTTGGATTCATACCAACAGAGCCTAAATTTTTCTTGTTAAAAATCATATACCATACTAAACCTAATGCCATACCAATTGCTGCGATTAAGAAACCGCCGTGATAATTTTTCACATCAAGGAAATGTTGCAAGATAATTGGTGAGATTAATGCGCCTAAGTTAACTGACATATAGAATATAACGAACCCAGCATCCATACGTGTATCATTCTCAGGGTATAATCGTCCAACAATGTTTGAAATATTTGGTTTCATTAAACCAGAACCGATAATGATAAAGAACATTGATGCAAATAACCCAAACATTGCGAATGGTAAACTTAAACAAATATGTCCAATAATAATCAGTACTGCACCAATCAAGGTCGCGCCTCTAGTACCGAAGAGTCTATCTGCGACCCAAGCACCTGGAATTGAAGACATGTAAATTAATGCCCCGTAAACTGACATAATAGACATTGCAGTCGTTTGGTCAATGCCTAGACCGCCATTTTTAATTTGGTCATACATGTAGAAAATGAGCATGGCGCGCATACCGTAATAACTAAATCGCTCCCAAAATTCTACAAAGAATAGTACACCTAAGCCGTTAGGATGTCCGAAGAATCCACGCTGAGGTATTGTTTGAACTGCTTGTTCATGGGAATTGTTTGTTGCCATATGTATCCCAATCCTTTCTTCCCTTTAAAGACTGAAATTTAATAATCAAGATGATGATATGTAAAATAATGTAATTTCTTAAAAATAGAAATTTTTAGAAATTTCAGTCAATGAGTTGATGATTTAAAATCGAATGAGAATAAGTTGCTTTATTTAGATCATCTTACTCTTTTGTAATTTTAAATGATAATAATAAAATACGCTTTAATTCACTAATAGGCAATAGTAAATTTAAATAAATTATCACAAATAATGAAAAAATCCACTAAATTGTCAAACAATTTAGTGGATTTTATTAATCTTTTATCTATTATCTATTTTTTCTGGATATAAATCGTGGTTCATTAATCGATGCTCAGCCATTTTTTCATATTTAGAATTAGGGCGGCCATAATTTGTATATGGATCGATAGAAATACCACCACGTGGCGTGAATTTACCCCAAACTTCGATATAATGTGGATCCATTAACTCTATTAAATCGTTCATAATAATATTCATGCAATCCTCGTGGAAGTCGCCATGATTTCTAAAACTAAATAAGTATAATTTTAATGATTTGGATTCTACCATTTTAACATTTGGAATATATGAAATATAGATGGTAGCGAAATCGGGTTGACCTGTAATAGGACAGAGAGATGTAAATTCAGGACAATTAAATTTTACAAAGTAATCGCGCCCTTGATGTTTATTGTCAAATGTTTCTAAAACTTCTGGCGTATAGTCAAATTCATATTTATTGTTTTGATTACCTAATAAAGTAATATCTTGTAGTTCTTCTTTTTGACGTCCTTGCGTCATATGAATCACTCCTTAGTGTTAGTTTGGTGTTGCGTTGGTACAGTTTGTCGTCGCGCTTTTTCAAACATATAATAGCTTGCGCCGATGATAATGACATAACCAATGAGTGCATAGAAATCTGGTGTTTCTCCGAACAGAATAAATCCGAAGACTGCCGTGAAAATAATTGAAGCATACGTAAAGATAGATATGTCCTTCGCAGGTGCAAAGCTATAGGCAAGTGTAATACCAATTTGGCCAACTGCTGCTGAAAGCCCCGCTCCTAAAAGGTAAACCATTTGTATAGTTGTCATTGGTTCATATGTCGCAATTGAAAACGGAATTAAAACGACAACTGAAAATAATGAAAAATAAAACACGATAGTATAAGGTGCTTCTCTAGTACTAAGTGCACGAACACATGTGTATGCAGAGGCTGCGAAAATACCTGAGAATAATCCGGCTAATGACGTAATCATTGTTGAAGAAAACTCAGGTTTAACGATAAATAACATACCAAAGATTGCTACAATCATAGCAACGATTTGATATTTACGAACTTTCTCATTTAGAAAAATTAAACTAAGTAAAATTGTCCAAAAAGGATTAAGTTTCATTAGCGTATCTGCATCGCTTAATACCATATGATCAATGGCATATATATTTAATAAAACACCTATAAGTCCTAATGTAGAGCGAGAAATTAACAGAGGTTGACTACTTAATTTCCCGAACATAGGCTGTTTATATTTAAATATGAAAAATAATGGGATAAACATTGCAACAAAATTTCTTGCTAATGATTTTTGAAATACAGGTAAGTCTCCTGCAAGCCTGAAAAATACAGACATAAAACTAAAACCAATCGCTGAAATTAGAATTGCAATGATGCCCTTAACTTTTGGATTCAAGGTTAATCGCCTCATTTGTAAAAAATTACCGTATATATAGTAGCATAATTCAATTAGTAATGCATAAATACTTGAAAATAATATAGGGATGTAATATGATTTAAATGCGAACAAATGTTCTGTTTGGGTAAAAACACGTTAGATGCCATTTTTTTATAAATGTTATATTCGTGTTTTTAGAGTGAAATATAATATATACTTGAATAATTGTACAAAATACATTGATTGTTTAAATAATTGGTCTTCAAGAACGCTGACAATTCAATCATTTATATTGCTGGTGAAAATGCAACTAAAACACATTAAATATTCAAAAATAAATATTTGTATCAATTTAAGTTTGATGTGATGCACATTCAGACGTTTTTCCGAACTTTTGTCACGAAATAGTTACTTTCAATTAAGAGAGCAATTCTGTATAATGAAACACAGAATATAGTATTGAATTTGTAAATGAACCACAACATGTTGTGGTTGTATAAAAAGTTTGTGTTATAAAAATTATTCATTTTAATAGAAATTTCACACTGGGTTTTAAGTATAAATCCCTAATTCAATGCTATTTATACGAACGAGCTAATAGATGAAATAGTCTCGAAATTTTAGTCTAAACACTACATGTAGTGGCTGAAAATGAAAGTCACTTCTTTTAAGTATAACGATCATCAGCTAGTTGACATCCAAATAAATGTCTAAAATATGTCGTATTTAATGTCTAGCAAGTTTTCTTATTTAATTAAGAGAACTTCTTTTTAGTTAATAATATGGACTGACGAAAGAAGGCGTTCCAATGAAAGTAGTTTATTTCTCTTTTTCTGGTAATGTAAGAAGATTTATCAAGCGAAGTGAAATTTCAGATGTAATGGAGATAACTAAAGATAATTGTACAAATCCATTTGATGAACCTTATATTTTAGTTACGGGAACAATTGGATTTGGTGAAGTGCCTAAAGAAGTACAATCGTTTTTAGATGTTAATTATCAAAATTTACGCGCAGTTGCAGCAAGTGGTAACCGAAACTGGGGACAAAACTTTGCTAAAGCGGGTAAAACAATTTCCGAATCATATCATGTACCTCTATTAATGAAATTTGAAGTACAAGGTTCTAATAAAGATGTTATTGAATTTAAAAATAAGGTGGGGCATTTCAATGAAAATGATGAACGAGAAAAAGTACAATCATATTGAACTAAATAATGAAGTTACGAAACGTAAAGATAATGGTTTCTTTAACTTAGAGAAGGATCAGGAAGCATTAGCGGTTTATCTTGAAGAAATCCATGATAAAACAATTTATTTTGACAGTGAGATTGAACGATTACACTATCTCGTAGATAACAATTTTTATTTTAATGTCTTCGAGAAATATAGCGAATCAGACTTAGTTGAAATCACTGAATTTGCTAAATCAATCAACTTTGAATTTGCAAGCTACATGTCTGCTAGTAAGTTCTATAAAGATTATGCGTTAAAAACTAACGATAAATCACAATATCTAGAAGATTATAATCAACACGTCGCAATCGTTGCACTTTATTTAGCAGACGGCAACAAACAACAAGCAAAGCAATTTATTCTAGCAATGATTGAACAACGATACCAACCTGCGACACCAACGTTCTTAAATGCAGGACGCGCACGTCGTGGTGAATTAGTATCATGTTTCTTGTTAGAAGTGGATGATAGCTTAAATTCTATCAACTTCATTGATTCTACTGCCAAACAGCTAAGTAAAATTGGTGGTGGTGTAGCAATCAACCTATCTAAATTACGTGCCCGTGGTGAAGCTATTAAAGGTATCAAAGGTGTAGCGAAAGGTGTGCTACCTGTAGCGAAAGCGTTAGAGGGTGGATTTAGCTACGCGGATCAACTCGGTCAACGTCCAGGTGCTGGTGCTGTCTATTTAAATATCTTCCATTATGATGTTGAAGAATTCTTAGACACTAAAAAAGTAAACGCTGATGAAGACTTGCGTTTATCAACAATTTCTACTGGTTTGATTGTACCTTCTAAATTCTTTGATTTAGCAAAAGAAGGCAAAGATTTCTATATGTTTGCACCACATACGGTTAAACAAGAATATGGTGTAACACTAGATGATATTGATTTAGAAAAATATTATGACGATATGGTAGCAAACCCTAATATCGTTAAGAAGAAAAAAGATGCAAGAGAAATGTTGAATATGATTGCACAAACACAATTACAATCGGGCTATCCATATTTAATGTTTAAAGATAATGCGAATAAAGTGCATGCCAATTCAAATATTGGTCAAATTAAAATGAGTAATTTATGTACAGAAATCTTCCAGTTACAAGAAACATCAGTAATTAACGATTATGGTATTGAAGATGAAATCAAACGTGATATATCTTGTAACTTAGGTTCATTAAATATCGTTAATGTCATGGAAACAGGTAAAATTAAAGACTCTGTTCATACTGGAATGGATGCATTAACTGTAGTTAGTGATGAAGCTAATATCCAAAATGCACCAGGCGTTAGAAAAGCGAATAGTGAGTTACACTCAGTTGGACTCGGTGTTATGAACTTACATGGTTATTTAGCTAAAAATAAAATAGGGTATGAATCAGAAGAAGCTAAAGATTTTGCGAATATATTCTTCATGATGATGAACTACTACTCAATTGAGCGTTCAATGGAAATTGCTAAAGAACGTGGTGAAGTATATCAAGATTTTGATAAGTCTGATTATGCTAGTGGCAAATATTTTGACTTCTATACATCTCAAGACTTTGAACCTAAATTTGAAAAGGTAAAACGTTTATTTGATCATATTGATATTCCAACGGCTAATGATTGGAAAGCATTACAAGAACAAGTGCAACAACATGGTTTATATCATGCATATAGATTAGCGATTGCACCTACACAAAGTATTTCATATGTACAAAATGCAACAAGTTCAGTTATGCCAATTGTTGATCAAATTGAGCGTCGTACGTATGGAAACGCTGAAACATTTTACCCAATGCCATTCTTGTCTCCAGAGACAATGTGGTACTATAAATCAGCTTTCAATACTGATCAAATGAAACTCATCGATTTGATTGCTACGATTCAAACACACGTGGACCAAGGTATTTCAACAATCTTATATGTGAATTCTGAAATTTCAACACGTGAATTATCAAGATTATATGTTTATGCGCATCACAAAGGGCTTAAATCACTATATTATACGCGTAATAAATTATTAAGCGTTGAAGAATGTACAAGTTGTGCAATTTAATTTTTAGAAGTTAACAGAATAAAGTATTAAATAGGGGAAGGTTGTAGGGTCAACACGACAAATTGATTGACCTCCTTTCCCTTTAACGAATGAGATTTGCTTTTTAGTAATTAAGGAGGATTTTTAAATGAAGGCCGTCAATTGGAATACCCAAGAAGATATGACGAATATGTTTTGGCGTCAGAATATTTCTCAAATGTGGGTAGAAACAGAATTTAAAGTATCAAAAGATATTGCAAGTTGGAAGACACTAACTGAAGACGAGAAAAATACATTTAAACGTGCATTAGCAGGATTAACAGGATTGGATACGCATCAAGCAGATGATGGTATGCCGTTGATTATGTTACACACAACAGACTTACGTAAAAAAGCAGTGTATTCATTTATGGCAATGATGGAACAAATTCATGCGAAAAGTTATTCACATATTTTTACAACTTTACTTCCTTCTAGTGAAACGAACTATTTGCTAGATACTTGGGTTATTGAAGAGCCTCATTTAAAATATAAATCTGATAAAATTATCGAAAATTATCATAAATTGTGGGGAAAAGAAGCCTCTATATATGATCAATATATTGCGAGAGTTTCAAGTGTATTTTTAGAGACATTCCTATTCTATTCTGGTTTCTATTATCCTCTATACCTAGCTGGACAAGGTAGAATGACTACTTCTGGTGAGATCATTAGAAAGATTTTATTAGACGAATCGATCCATGGTGTATTTACAGGACTAGATGCACAAAGTTTGCGTAATGAACTTTCTGAAAATGAAAAACAAAAAGCAGACAAAGAAATGTATAAATTATTAGAGGATTTATATGCAAATGAAGTCTCTTATACACACTTGCTATATGATGATATCGGCTTAAGTGAAGATGTATTGAATTATGTTCAATATAACGGAAATAAAGCTTTATCAAATTTAGGTTTCGAACCTTATTTTGAGGAAAAAGAATTTAATCCTATCATTGAAAACGCTTTAGATACTTCAACTAAAAACCATGATTTCTTCTCAGTAAAAGGTGATGGTTACACATTGGCGTTAAATGTAGAAGCATTACAAGATGAAGATTTTATTTTTGAAGATTAATCAGTAACAACATGATATAAATGAAAAAACATCTGAGACCTAGTTCTCAAAACGTTAGCGGCTGGGACATAATTCCTAGCAAAAATGCCAGTAAATGAGTTTTTTATAAATTCATTTACTGGCTTCTTTATTTATAATACTTCGTATTGTTGGCTTGCTTGCCCAACGTGCTTTGCTTGTAGATTTTCATATTGAAAATCTCTTTGCCGCGGCCCCTTTTTGTTTGTGATACGTCTGATTGTTGGCCATCATGATGAAACAACTTAACCGTGTTATCTATTATGTGTTCGGTTCGTACAATCTACATTATTTCTTTCGATTCATGTATAAATATGAATATATCTTCAAATTACTATTGAAATTCAGGTCAGTAATCTTTAATATTGATTATAGCGACAATGATAATCATTATCGTTGATAACGACTATCATTTCAATACATATAGCAAGACGAGGAGAATAAATAGTGAAGTTTTTATTTAAGGGTTATGTTTTACTTATCGTATTAGTATGTTTAACTATAGTCTCCTTATTTGTTGGGGTGAGTCAGCTCTCTCTTTCAGATATTTTCCACTTAAACGAAGAACAGCAAAATATTTTGTTTTCAAGTCGTATACCTAGAACAGTTAGTATTCTTCTTTCTGGTAGTTCACTCGCATTAGCAGGATTAATTATGCAGCAGATGATGCAAAATAAATTTGTAAGTCCGACTACGGCAGGAACAATGGAATGGGCTAAGTTAGGTATTTTAATTTCGCTTATTTTTTTCCAAAAAGGTCATATATTAATTAAATTATTATTTGCGGTTGGATTGAGTTTGGCAGGGACATTCTTATTTGTGAAATTAATTAATTTAATTCGTGTTAAAGAAGTTATCTTTGTGCCATTACTAGGAATTATGATTGGTGGTATTGTATCCAGTTTCACGACATTTATTGCCTTAAGAACTAACGCATTGCAAAGCATTGGCAACTGGATGAATGGCAACTTTGCAATTATAACAAGTGGACGCTATGAAGTCCTTTATCTTGTTGTGCCACTACTGATTATTGCGTTTATCTTCGCAAATCACTTTACGATTGCTGGTATGGGAAAAGATTTTAGCCATAACTTGGGTGTTAGCTATGAAAAAATTATAAATATTGCATTGTTCATTACAGCTGCACTGACGGCATTAGTGGTTGTTACTGTAGGTACGCTACCATTTTTAGGTCTGATTGTACCAAATATTATTTCGATGTATAGAGGTGACCATTTAAAAAATGCACTTCCACATACACTCATGCTAGGATCAATATTTGTATTGTTCGCTGATATCGTAGGTAGATTGATTGTCTATCCTTATGAAATTAATATCGGATTGACTATTGGTGTCTTCGGAACAGTGATATTCCTAATATTACTAATGAAAGGTAGAAAGCATTATGCAAATTAGTTCTAACAAGAAAATTACCATATTAATTATTGCGACAATTTGCATGGCAGCATTTTACTTATTAGTAGGTTTAGACTATGAGATTTTTCAGTATCAATTTCAAAGTCGGTTGAGAAAATTGGTGCTTATCCTCATTGTAGGTGGTGCGATTGGGGCATCAGTTGTTATCTTTCAAGCGATTACAACCAACCGATTATTAACACCATCAATTATGGGATTGGATTCTGTTTATTTATTTGTAAAAGTGTTGCCAGTCTTTTTAGTAGGTACACAAGCTGCAGTTGTCACTAATGTATACTTGAACTTTTTTGTGACGCTAATTGCTATGGTCTTATTTTCATTATTGCTATTTGAAGGCATGTTCAAATTAGGGAACTTCTCAGTATATTTTATTTTACTCGTAGGTGTGATTTTAGGGACATTCTTCCGAAGTATTACGAGTTTTATCCAGTTGATTATGGACCCTGAGTCGTTCTTAGCAGTACAAAGTGCTATGTTTGCAAGTTTTGAGGCATCTAACTCTAAACTTGTCCTTATTTCAACATGCTTATTACTTGTTTTAATTGTAATTACAGTGATATTGCGTCCATACTTAGATGTATTACTACTTGGAAGAGCGCAAGCAATCAATTTAGGTGTATCTTATGAGACAATGACGCGTTTACTTCTTATATTAGTGGCTTTATTGGTCTCTATCTCAACGGCTTTGGTTGGTCCGGTTACATTCTTAGGATTATTAACTGTAAATTTAGCACATGAATTAATGAAGACGTATGAGCACAAATATATTTTGCCAGCAACCATTTTAATTAGCTGGATTAGTTTATTTTTAGCACAATGGGTTGTTGAAAATTTATTTGAAGCTACAACAGAGTTTAGCTTAATCATTGATTTAATCGGTGGTAGTTACTTCATTTACTTACTTGTCAAAAGGAGAAGTGCAAATTGATTGAGATTAAAAATTTAGATAAAGCGATACAGAATAAGCCAATTTTAAAAAATATTAATGTTGATATTCAGAAAGGTAGGCTCACCTCTCTTATAGGACCCAATGGCGCTGGTAAAAGTACCTTATTATCTGCGGTAAGTCGCTTATTTGAGTATGAAAAGGGTTCAATAAAGATTGAAGGTAAAGCAGTCGATGATTATAAAAATGATGATTTAGCTAAAAAGTTAAGCATTTTAAAACAGACGAATCATACAGATATGAATATAACGATTGAACAATTAGTAAACTTTGGTCGATTTCCTTATTCAAAAGGACGTATGAAGAAGGAAGATTATGAACAAGTTGAGTATGCGCTAGATTTATTGCAACTTCAAAACATTCGTCATCGAAATATTAAAACGTTATCTGGGGGTCAACGACAACGTGCGTATATTGCAATGACTATTGCGCAAGATACGGATTATATTTTATTAGATGAACCGTTAAACAATCTAGATATGAAACATTCTGTGCAGATTATGCAAACGTTACGCCGACTTTGTAAAGACTTAAACAAAACAATTGTCATTGTTCTACATGACATAAACTTTGCGTCATGTTATTCAGACGATATCATCGCATTAAAAGATGGTGAAATCGTCAAAGCAGATACAAGAGATAATGTTATTCAGACCGAGATTCTAAAGCAATTATATGAAATGGATGTTCATATTGAAGAGATCAGAGGGCAACGCATTTGTCTGTATTACGATGAAATCACATTTGACTCACTTTGTAATTAAATCATTTAACCTCATATTTTAAAGGGGTGATGCTATTAGAAGACGTAGACAAGAGAGAAGTCCATCGATACGCAGCATAAAGGTTAAATAATTTTTAGAGGAGTCGTACATATGAAAAAGACAGTCTTATTTTTAGTATTATCTTTAGTATTAGTTTTATCAGCTTGTAGTAATGGATCAAGTAGTAACGATTCAGGATCTAAAAGTGATAGCAAAGATTCAAAAGAAACTGTAAAAATCAAAAATAATTTTGAAGCTTCAGGTGAAGAACGAGATGGTAGTGATGCTAAGAAAGTGAGCAACACAGTTGAAGTTCCTAAAAATCCTAAAAATGCAATTGTTTTAGACTATGGTGCTTTAGATGTACTTAAAGAATTAGGCGTGGCAGATAAAGTCAAAGGTTTACCAAAAGGTGAAAATAATGAATCATTACCAGATTTCCTAAAAGACTTTAAAGATGATAAATACGTAAATACTGGAAATCTTAAAGAAGTGAATTTCGATAAAGTAGCTGCCGCTAAACCTGAAGTAATATTCATTTCAGGAAGAACTGCCAATCAGAAAAATTTAGATGAATTCAAAAAAGCAGCCCCAGACGCTAAAATCGTTTACGTTGGTGCTGATGAGAAAAATCTAGTTAAAGACATGAAGAAAAACACTGAAAACTTAGGTAAAATTTACAACAAAGAAGATAAAGCTAAAGACATCAACAAAGAGTTAGATGAAAAAATCGCTGAAATGAAAGATGAAACTAAGAACTTTGATAAAACTGTAATGTATTTATTAGTAAACGAAGGTGAATTATCAACTTATGGTCCTGGTGGAAGATTTGGTGGTTTAGTATTTGATACATTAGGCTTCAAACCAGCAGATAAAAACGTAAGCAATAGTTCACATGGTCAAAATGTTAACAATGAATACATCAGTGAGCACAATCCAGATGTTATTTTAGCAATGGACCGTGGTGAAGTTGTTGGTGGTGAATCTACTGCCAAAAAAGTATTAAGCAACGACGTTATTAAAAATGTTAAAGCAGTTAAAAATGACAAAGTATATCAATTAGATCCAAAATTATGGTACTTTGCATCAGGTTCATCTACTACTACAATTAAACAAATTGATGAATTAGAAGAAGTCGTAGATTAATAGGCCATTTCAAAGCATCTAAAATATAATGCTTAGGCTAAAAGTCAGTGAATGCGTGAACAAATACATTCATTGACTTTTTTATTTTGAAAATAAGTTAGTCCTATCAAGTATAAAAAAAGCTTATACTTCAATATCATAATCTGCATAGCTTGCAACTTTTTATTGAAAAATATTTTATAATAAAGTAATATATTTTTAAGTGATATTGATAATCGTTATCACTTAAATACGACAACAAGAGGATGTTGCAACGATGAAGAAAATAATTGTGTTTTTAGTATTAAGTCTTACCTTAGTTTTAACGGCATGTGGCAAAAGTTCAGATAGCGATCATGGTGCCACAAAAAAAGATGACAACAAAGACTTCGTTCAAATAGAAAATAATTATAAGACACGAGGCGAGAAGAAAGATAAAAGTGACGCTAAAGAGGTTAAAGAAACTGTGGATGTTCCTAAGCATCCAAAGCGTGCGATTGTCTTTGATTACGGCGCTGTCGATGTATTGAAAACATTTGGTGTACAAGACCAAATTATTGGTTTACCTAAAGGTGAGAAAAATGCGGCATTACCTGAATTTCTTTCAGAATTTAAAGATGAGAAATACATCAATACGGGTAATTTAATGCAAATTAATTTTGATAAAGTAGCTAAAGCAAAACCAGAAGTGATTTATATTTCTGGAAGAACAGCAACAGTGAAAAATATAGATGAATTGAAAAAAGCTGCGCCAAACGCCAAAATTGTTTATGTTGGTGCTAGCGAGAAAAATTATATTAATGATATGAAATCAGTAACAATAAAATTAGGTAAAATTTATGGTAAAGAAGATAAAGCAAAATCTTTAAATGACGCACTGGATAAAAAAATAGCAGATACAAAAGTAAAAGTTGAAAAAATAGATAAGAAAACGATGTACTTGTTAGTTAATGAAGGTGAGTTATCAACTTTCGGTCCAGGTGGTAGATTTGGTGATTTAATTTATAATACACTAGGCTTTAAACCGACTGATACGCATGTTAAAGCTAGCCCACACGGTCAAAATATTAATAATGAGTATATTACAACTAAAAATCCTGACATTATTCTAGCGATGGATAGAGGACAAGTTGTGAGTGGTAAATCAAGCGCGAAACAAACGTTATCTAATGATGTAATTAAAGGTGTGAATGCCGTTAAACATGGTAATGTTTATGAACTCGATCCTAAACTATGGTACTTTAGCGCAGGATCAACGTCTACGACAATCAAACAAATTGATGAATTAAATCACATCATTGAAAAATTAAATAAATAAGAAACAAAAATGGCTTAGTAACCATCGGTCAATTGTTACTAAGCCATTATTATTTGTATAAAGAAGAGTCTGGGACATAATTCCTAGAGAAAAAGCCAGTAAATGAGTTTTTTATAAATTCATTTACTGGCTTCTTTATTTACAATACTTCGTATTGTTGGCTCGCTTTCTTAGGGGACAGCTTCAGCCTGTAGTCTTCAGCTTGTCCTGTTCCCTCAAGAGTCTCGCCAAAATACTTTGTATTTATATGTAATTTTACATTGAAACACTTTAAAAAAATAAGGCACTTTCGTATAATTTAATAAATACCACTAAACTAAATTAACGAGGTGCCTTATGTATAAAGATTATAACATGACTCAACTTACTCTACCAATGGAAACTTCAGTTCTTATCCCCACAAATGATATATCACGACATGTAAATGATATTGTT
>NZ_JAESMI010000130.1:0-13210 GCF_017893095.1 Staphylococcus sp. GDX8P80P
CGTCATTCTCCACCATTTAAATTTCGGAGGGGTAGCGAAGTGGCTAAACGCGGCGGACTGTAAATCCGCTCCTTCGGGTTCGGCAGTTCGAATCTGCCCCCCTCCACCATTCTAATGGGCTATAGCCAAGCGGTAAGGCAACGGACTTTGACTCCGTCACGCGCTGGTTCGAATCCAGCTAGCCCAGCCATTAGAGCCATTAGCTCAGTTGGTAGAGCATCTGACTTTTAATCAGAGGGTCAGAGGTTCGAATCCTCTATGGCTCACTCACTAGCACTCCTAAGTAGGAGTGCTTTTTTTGTGTTTTTGAACAATACTATAATATAAAAGTTTTTAACATATTGTATTCATAAAATTTGTGAAAAGGGATAGAATGAGTTTGAAAAGATTGATGTTTTATACTTATTATTTTTTTAATACAATGTGTTTGTACATATGACAGTTGTCATTATCATTGGTATAATTATGACTATGGAAAAAATATTCGGAGGAGATGCTATGGATTTTTCCAACTTTTTTGATAATCTTAGTACATTAAAAATAGTAACGAGTGTACTGGATTTACTTATAGTATGGTATGTCCTTTATCTTCTCATTACTGTATTTAAAGGAACCAAGGCGATTCAATTACTCAAAGGTATACTTTTTATTGTTATTGGGCAACAAGTGAGTAAAATTCTAAATTTAACTGCCACATCTAAGCTTTTTGATATTGTAATTCAATGGGGAGTACTTGCACTTATTGTCATTTTTCAACCAGAAATTAGAAGAGCATTAGAGCAGTTGGGTCGTGGAAGCTTATTTAAACGTTATACTAATACATACAGTCATGATGAAGAAAAGTTAATTCAAGCAGTTTCAAAGGCTGTTCAGTATATGGCTAAAAGACGTATTGGTGCTTTAATCGTATTTGAAAAGGAAACGGGATTGCAGGATTATATTGAAACGGGTATAGCGATGAATTCTGAAATATCACAAGAATTATTAATTAATGTCTTTATACCGAATACACCGTTACATGATGGTGCAATGATAATTCAAAATTCTAAGATTGCGAGTGCAGCGAGTTACTTACCGTTATCAGATAGTGCTAAAATTTCTAAAAGCCTAGGTACTAGACATAGAGCAGCAGTAGGTATTTCTGAAGTCTCAGATGCATTTACAATCGTTGTTTCAGAGGAAACGGGATCAATATCAGTAACATTTGATGGCAAATTACGTAGAGATATCTCAAGTGAGGTATTTGAAGAATTATTAGCCGAACATTGGTTTGGAACACGCTTTCAAAAGAAAGGTGTGAAATAAGATGCTAGAGAGCAAATGGGGTCTTAGATTTATTGCACTTTTATTAGCAATCTTTTTCTATTTATCAGTTAATAATGTGTTTGGTAACATTTTCAATAATGATAATTTATCACAAAATTCATCTAAAACAATTGAAGATGTACCAGTAGAGATAATTTATAATTCTAAGGATTTACATGTAACTAAAGCTCCTGAGACGGTTAATGTCACTGTTTCAGGTCCACAGTCAAAGTTAATTAAAATTGAAAATACGGACGATATTAAAGTTGCAGTAGATTTATCGAACGCTAAAGCAGGAAGGTATAAAGAGGATTACATTGTTAAAGGCTTGAGTAATGATATCAATTATAATGTTAAACCGAAACAAGCTTATGTCACTTTAGAAGACAAAGAAACCAAAACGATGCATGTTCAGGCAGATATAGGTAAAGATGATATTGACCCAAATTATAAAGTTAGAGATAGTTCTGTAGAGCCTAATTCAGTTAAAGTAACAGGTGGTAGAGAACAACTTAAGAAAATCGCATACTTAAAAGCGACTTTTAAGGATGCAAATAAATTAAGTCAAGACACATCGGATGTTGCAGATGTTACTGCATTTGATAAATCATTAAATAAACTGGATGTTAATATTCAACCAAATGAAGTAAAACTCAATGTTAAACTTCAAGAATATAGTAAAAAGGTTAAAGTTAAAATCAAGCAAAAAGGTAGTTTACCTAATGGTGCTAGTTTAGATAATATAACGCTTGATGAAGACGAAATTGAAATTTATGGTAATAGAGATGATTTGCAAGATATTAATGAGATAGAAGCGACAGTTGATCTTGATAATATTACAGAATCGACAGATCAGAACGTTCAATTGCAATTACCAGATAAAGTGAAAAAAGCTGATCCAGATGACATAACAGCACATATAAGTTTAAACTAAAACATTTTATAAAGGAGTATTTATAATGGGAAAATATTTTGGTACGGATGGCGTAAGAGGTATAGCTAATAAAGAGTTAACACCTGAATTAGCATTTAAGTTAGGCCGTTATGGTGGCTATGTATTAGCACATAACGAGGATGCTAATAGACCTAAAGTTTTAGTAGGTAGAGATACACGTGTATCAGGCGAAATGCTAGAATCTGCTTTAATTGCAGGTTTAGCTTCAATTGGTGCAGAAGTTATGAGATTGGGTGTAATATCTACACCCGGCGTAGCTTATCTTACTAGAGAAATGGGTGCTGAATTAGGTGTTATGATTTCGGCTTCACATAACCCTGTTGCTGATAACGGCATTAAGTTTTTCGGAGCAGATGGCTTCAAATTATCAGATGCTCAAGAAGAAGAAATAGAAGCATTATTAGATCAAGAAAATCCCGATTTACCACGACCAGTTGGTACAGATATTGTTCATTTTTCAGATTACTTTGAAGGTGCTCAGAAATATTTAAGTTACTTAAAATCAACAATTGATGTTAATTTAGAAGGATTAAAAATAACATTAGATGGTGCAAATGGTTCTACATCAGCACTAGCGCCTTTCTTATTTGGAGATTTAGAAGCAGATACTGAAACTATTGGTTGTAGTCCTGATGGTTATAATATTAATGATAATTGTGGATCAACACATCCTGAATTATTAGCTGAAAAGGTCCTAGAAACTGAAAGCGACTTTGGTTTAGCATTTGATGGAGATGGAGATCGTTTAATTGCCGTTGATGAAAAAGGTAATATCATTGACGGGGACCAAATTATGTTTGTAATTGGTCAAGAAATGCATAAAAATCAAGAATTAAACAATGACATGATTGTTTCTACTGTAATGAGTAACTTAGGCTTCTATAAAGCACTTGAAAATGAAGGTATCAAATCTAATAAAACAAAAGTTGGAGATCGATACGTAGTAGAAGAAATGAGAAAAGGAAATTACAACTTAGGTGGTGAACAATCAGGTCACATAGTTATGATGGATTACAATACGACAGGTGATGGTTTACTAACAGGTGTTCAATTAGCTGCCGTAATTAAAATGAGTGGCAAACCACTAAGTGAGTTAGCTGCGCAAATGAAAAAGTATCCACAGTCTTTAATCAATGTTAAAGTTACAGATAAGCATCATGTAGAAGAAAATGAAGATGTTAAAAATGTAATGAATGAAGTTGAAACTGAAATGAACGGCGAAGGTAGAATTTTAGTTAGACCTTCAGGTACTGAACCATTAGTTCGTGTTATGGTTGAAGCTTCAACTGATGAAGACGCGCAACGTTTTGCTCAACGTATTGCAGACGAAGTACAAGCAAAAATGGGCTTAGAATAATAATTTTATCTCGTACACTATAAACCTTCAAAGTATACATTAAATTGTAACTTTGAAGTTTTTTTAATAGATATATTGCATTGAAAGTGCTTACATTCCATTGATTGCTATATTGTTTAGTATTAATTTAATAATAAAGATTAATTTTTACCTATTTCTGAAAATTATAAAATATATTTATTTTTATTTTCGCTAAAAAGGTTGGAAATTGTTTGCATTCATTTATCTGAAAAGTGTAAAATAAATAATATTGGAAGGAGGATAGTATAAAAATAATTACAAAGCGCCAGGGCAATATATATGTGTTTCAATGATCAAAAGTTAAATATGAGAACTATTGTAGAACATATTATATTATTGCAGACGAGGAGAATAGTCATCGAACATATCGGCGGATGCTATTCCGGATGCGGCTCATTCGTTAGCTTATTATTTAAAACATTTAGGTAACTAAATGCACAAAAATAATAAGAATGCCTAAATTTTAAAAAAATCATAGAAATATAATATGGCTTAATAGGGTAAATAAGATAAAGATAAATTATCAATATTAAAAGATATTGTCTAAAAGATAATTACAAAGTTGTAAAATCTATTAACCTATTTAAATTTTATATAACAGATAAAATTTTCAAGCTATATTTAACGGAGGAAAAAATTTATGTGCGGAATTGTAGGATATATCGGATACGATAATGCAAAAGAATTGCTATTATCAGGATTAGAAAAATTAGAATACAGAGGATATGATTCAGCTGGTATTGCAGTTGCAAATGATAATGGTACAACTGTATTTAAAGAAAAAGGTCGTATTGCAGAATTAAGAAAAGTTGCTGACAATAATGATACGGATGGACATGTTGGTATCGGTCACACACGTTGGGCTACTCACGGTGTACCAAGTACTGTTAACTCACATCCACATCAATCTAATAGTGAACGTTTCACATTAGTTCATAATGGTGTCATTGAAAACTACGAAGAATTAAAAAGTGAGTACTTAGCAGATGTAACATTCCAATCTGAGACTGATACAGAAGTCATTGTTCAGTTAGTTGAATACTTTTCAAATAAAGGTTTAGAAACTGAAGAAGCTTTCTCTAAAGTTGTATCTTTATTACATGGTTCATATGCATTAGGTTTACTTGATAACCAAGATAGAGACACGATTTATGTAGCTAAAAACAAATCACCTTTATTAGTTGGTGTTGGCGAAGGCTTCAATGTTATTGCATCAGACGCATTAGCTATGATTAAAGTTACGAATGAATATAAAGAAATTCATGACCATGAAATCGTTATCGTTAAGAAAGATAGTGTAATCATTAAAGATCAAGATGGTAATGTTCAAGATCGTGATACGTATACGGCTCAAATTGATGCCTCAGACGCTGAAAAAGGTATCTATGACCACTATATGCTTAAAGAAATTAATGAACAACCAGCAGTTATGCGTCGTATTATTCAAGAATACGAAGATGATAATGGCGACTTGAAAATTGATCCAGAAATTATTAAAGATGTTGCCGCTGCAGATCGTATTTATATTATTGCTGCAGGAACAAGCTATCACGCTGGATTAGTAGGTAAAGAATACTTAGAAAAATGGGCTGGGGTACCAACTGAAGTTCATGTAGCTTCTGAGTTTGTTTATAATATGCCGTTATTGTCTGAAAAACCTTTATTCATCTATATTTCTCAATCAGGGGAAACTGCAGACAGTCGTGCGGTATTAGTTGAAACTAACAAATTAGGTTATAAATCATTAACGGTTACAAATGTAGCTGGTTCAACATTATCACGTGAAGCAGATCATACATTATTATTACATGCTGGTCCTGAAATTGCAGTTGCGTCTACGAAAGCATATACAGCTCAAATCGCAGTTTTATCAATTTTATCTCAAGTTGTAGCCAAAGCACATGGTCGAGATAATGATATTGATTTATTAAGAGAATTAGCTAAAGTAACAACTGCAATTGAGACAATTGTTGATGATACACCTAAAATGGAACAAATTGCTAAAGATTTCTTAGAAACAACACGTAATGCGTTCTTTATTGGTCGTACAATGGATTATAATGTCAGCCTTGAAGGTTCATTAAAATTAAAAGAAATTTCTTATATTCAAGCTGAAGGATTTGCTGGTGGAGAACTTAAACACGGTACAATAGCCTTAATTGAAGATGGTACACCAGTTATCGCACTTTCTACACAAGAAAAGGTTAACTTATCTATTCGTGGTAATGTTAAAGAGGTTGTTGCACGTGGTGCTAAGCCTTGTATTATCTCAATGGAAGGTTTAGAAAAAGATGGAGATACGTATGTCATCCCTCATGTACACGAATTGTTAACACCACTTGTATCTGTTGTTACGTTACAATTAATTGCATACTATGCAGCGTTACACAGAGGCTTAGATGTAGATAAACCTCGTAACCTAGCTAAATCAGTTACAGTTGAATAGTTCATTTTAGTTTTAGGAAATAGGACTACATTCATTTAAAATACATTCAATGGAGCAAGATCACAAATTCATTTGGATTTGGGCTTGCTCTTTTTTTATACAACTAACAACACAATAATGTATGCAAGTGATTTTTTGATAAAATATCAGAATGATCTTACAATTGTAATGTTATGAGGTGATATCATGTTGATTTCGATGGAAAATGTACGTCGTCGTAAATGATAAACAACGATATTCTTTATATTTAAAAGATAAGGTCATTGCACATTTTATCAAATAATGCCACAATTTTATAAAAGATACTTAAAGGAGAAAGCGATATGACATTGAATAATATCAAAGCGATTTTTCTAGATATGGATGGAACGATTTTACATGAGGATAATCAAGCTTCAATTAAAACAAAAACAGTTATTGATGATTTAAGAGCAAAAGGATATAAAGTATTCCTAGCAACAGGGCGCTCTTATTCTGAAATTAATCAACTTGTGCCACCTCAATTTGAAGTTGATGGCATCATTAGTTCAAATGGTACAAGTGGGGAAATAAATGGCGATAACCTATTTATGCATTGTTTATCAACTGAAAGTGTTAAACGAATCGTGTCATTAGCGCAACAACAGGAAATATATTATGAAGTATTCCCGTTTAATGGCTCAAGAATAGCACTAAAGGAAGATGAAGTTTGGATGCAAGAAATGATTAAAGGTGATACACCGCCGAATCATGTAAGTGAAAGTGAATGGAAATCTAGACGAGATGCAATGGCTGGTAAGATTGATTGGAAAGATCATATACCTGAAGATAACTATGCTAAAATTTATTTATTTACAACAAACTTAGAGAAAATAACTACTTTCAGAGATGAACTTATTCAGAATCAAGTTCTTTTAAATATTAGTGTTTCTAATTCATCGAGATTTAACGCTGAAACAATGGCGCATCATACAGATAAAGGAACAGGTATTAAAGAAATGATTGACCATTTCAACATTAAACAAGCGGATACACTAGTTATAGGAGATAGTGATAATGATAGAGCGATGTTTGCATTTGGAGGGTATAGTGTTGCCATGAAAAATGCACGATCAGAAATACAAGAAATTACTGATGAGGTAACGGAATTTACGAATGAAGAAGATGGTGCTGCATTATTCTTGGAAAGTAAATTTTTAAAATAATATTGAAAAAAAGGTGGAACCCCGCATTGGCATAGGTTCCACCTTATTTTTATTATTTATCTTTGTTTAGATTTTTACTAGCTTCACCGTTAATATTTTCAGATTTTTGTTCAACATTGCGCTTCATTTTATTTGAATGATCATTTGCAACGTCTTTAGTGGATTGATGCGCTTTGTCATCATTAATTTGTTTATTTAACGTATCATTTTTACGCGTTGCTTTATTACGTTTAGTTTTCTTCTCTTTTGGTGTCGTACTTAATGTTTCACCACGTTTTAAGAAGTACTGTACTACACCCATGATAAGAATATAATAAAGGATTAAACGTAATACAATAATGATGATTTGTGCTACATATAAAATAACTGTAGCAACTTTTTGAGACATATTACCTGTTGCTACAGAAAGAATTGTCCCAAGCGGTTGTGTAATGATAATAATAATTAAATTGATTAAAAGCACAGCAATAAAGAATTTTAACCATGTTTTATGACCATTTTTAATTCCTTTAAAGCCATTTTTAAAGTGAGAAATAGCACTATGATTAGATTCACGCACTAATGACACAGTATAATTAATCATTAATATGAAAAAGAACCAAGATACGATTGATGTTATTAAACCAATGATAATTAAAATTATAATTTGAATCGTTAGTAAAATAGCAATAGCATTGTCAGATGCACTGACTGCTGACTGTAATGATGTAAATAAAGGTGTTAAAGCTAAATTAAATAAATAATTTAATGCTACTATAATTAAGTACATCACGATAAATAATCCAATGGTAATTAATGATAGAAGTAAACTCTTACCATATTTACCTTTTTTAAAAGCTACGACTAAATCACTAAAATGAACATCTTCTCTTGAAATTGCTTTAGCGATAACGTTAATTGCACCTGCCAGTAATTGATAACCAGCAAATACAAAGAATAGTAATCCCAGTAATAAAGCTAGGATCATAATTATTAAATATGGACCCGATGATTGTTGAAATTGTGCTGCTAGTTGCATTTGCATGAAATACTGCATAAAGAAAGTTCTAGCAACAGTAAAAACCGCAAATACTACAATAAAACTTACGATACTAAATAGAATCGTCTTAAGAATTTGCGGCTTAGCATTTTTTAATGCCAAACTATGATATTTGAACAAATATAAGCACTCCTTTACTTTAATATAAATACAATATCAAAATTTATACTTTTTTTAAAATAATATCTAACATATTTCAAGATTAAGTGTTAAAATATGCTAATGATTAAATTTTGAAAGGAGATATCATCATGAAATTCGCGATTATTACAGATGTGCATGGTAATTTCGATGCATTACAAACTGTCTTAGATGATATTGATAATAGAGAAGATATTGATAAAATTTATAATCTTGGGGACAATATCGGAATTGGTCATGAAACAAATAAAGTATTAGATATCATATTTGATCGTGATGATATGGAAATTATTGCTGGTAATCATGATGAAGCGGTTATGTCATTAGTAAATGGCACGCCTTATCCAGAAGATTTAAAGGATAAATTTTATGAACATCATCAATGGATAGAGAGTCATATGGATGAGGATTATTACGACCAAATCAACTTATTGCCAAGATACATTGAAAAAACAATTTGTGGAAAAAAATTACTATTCATTCATTATGAAATTGAAAATCAAAAATTAGAAACTGGCATTGAAGGACAACCATTTAGTCCAATCACTGAGAATAGTAAAGACAATATTATTGAGCTGTTCAAAGATAAAGATGCTGATTTAATTGCATTTGGTCACAATCATCAGATGCATTTATATGATGATAATGAAACGATTTACTTTAATCCTGGTGCTGTAGGTCTAAATAATAGGGCTAATGCAGTTTACGGTATCGTAACGATTAATGATAATGAGTTCTCAATTGAAAGAATAAAACTTCCTTATGATAATGAAGAATATTTACAAGGTTTTGACGAAAAACAAGTACCAGCAAAGCAACTTATATTTGACCATTTTCTATAAGCAATGAAATAGGGGTTGGACAGAATTCTAATTGAATTCATAGTCCAACCCTTGATTAATATCTAATAAAATCATTTTAATGTGTATGATGATGCATGACACCAGAGCATAATATAGTGTCATCATGTTGATGTTTTGGTGTTTCTAATTGTATCGTCATATGTTGAATATTGAGATGTGCTAAGTCATGTTCTATTCGTTTAAGTAATTGTTCACACGCATCCATCGTTAGTGATTTATCTACGACTGCATGGCAACTTAATGCATTCATATCATTGGAAATGGTCCATACATGATAGTCATGAACATTTTGTATTTCCTCATGATGCATAATGGTGAAAATGACTTGTTCTAAATCAATGTCGGAAGGTGTCCCTTCCATTAAAATGTTAATCGATGATTGTGTAATACCAAAAGCACTTTTCAAAATTAAAAGTGAGACGAATATACTTGCAATTGGATCTGCAATGGTAAAGTTAAATGTCCAAATTAGAATTGAAGCGATAATTGCCCCTACAGAACCTAATAGATCTCCAAGAACATGGACAAATGCACCACGCATATTTAAATTATGTGATGTATCGCCACCTCTAAACATGATAATAGCTACAACAATGTTAACGATTAAACCAATTAAACTAATGATAAACATTTCTGTTGATTGAACTTCAGGTGGTACAAAAAATCTTTTAATTGCTTCGATAATGATAATTATACTAATGACAAATAAAGTAACGCCGTTAAATAAAGCAGCTAATACTTCGAAGCGTTTATAACCAAATGTTTTAGTAGATGTAGCATTCTTTTCAGCGTAAATAAAGGCAATCAGCGCGACACCTAGTGAAACCGTGTCACTAAACATATGTAACCCATCAGATAATAATGCTAAACTATTGGCAATAAAGCCACCTACAATTTCTATTACCATGAAAAGCCCAATGATTATAAATGAAATGCTTAGTATCTTTTTATTATTCGTATGAACATGTGAATGTGAGTGCGAATGATTAGTCATATGAATGGTCACCTCTTAGATGTATTGTATGATGAATAGCTTGTTTCAATAACGTAGAAACATGTTGATCATCAAGTGAATAAATTTTTGACTGGCCTTGTCTTAAAGATTTAACAAGTCTTGCTTGTTTGAGGATTTTAAGCTGATGAGACACGTTAGATTGACTTAAATTTAGCGTGTGTGTAATATGCCCAACACTTGCCTCTGATTGATCTAGCAAGCGAAGAATTCTTAGCCTATTGTAATCACTTAAAGCTTTGAAAATTTCTGTTGTTTGTTTCAAAATAGCTTCTTCGTTTGAATCGTTAACATGAACCGTCATGTGAAACACCTCTTATTAATATATGAATATATGCTCATATATTAATGTAATACATAATGATATTTATGTCAAAAAATGACTGACGTTTTAATTTTCCTGAAAGTGGTTAAAGCAAGGATATAGATTTAATAAGGAGGCCGATTTATATGAGTTTATTAGTTATAGGTGCTAATGGTGGCGTAGGTTCAAAATTAGTTAGACAATTAAAAGAAGATAATGTCGATTTCACAGCTGGTGTTAGAAAAAATGAGCAAGTAGAATCATTAAAACAAGAGGATATTAAAGCAACACTGGTCGATGTTGAAAAAGATAGTATTGAAGATTTAACTCAAACATTTAAAGGCTTTGATAAAGTGATATTCTCAGTAGGTTCTGGTGGCAGTACAGGTGCAGATAAAACAATTATTGTAGATTTAGATGGTGCAATTAAAACTATTGAAGCAAGTAAACAAGCTAATATCAAGCACTACATTATGGTATCAACGTATGATGCCCGTCGAGAAGCTTTTGAAGCAAGTGGTGATTTAAAACCCTACACGATTGCAAAACATTACGCTGATGAGCATTTAATTAATTCTGGATTAAATTATACAATTGTACACCCAGGTGCTTTAGAAGATAAAGAAGGCACTTCTAAAATTGAAACTGCATTATATTTTGAAGGTAGAGGTGCTATACCTAGAGAAGATGTAGCAAGCGTGTTAAAAGAAGTTGCAACATCAGATAATAAATTTGTGAACAAAGAATTTCAAGTTGTTTCTGGTAATCAATCAATTCGCGAAGCATTATCTTCATATGAATAATTAAAGTTTAAAGATGACTATTTTGTATACACATTATATGACTATGTTAAAAGGTGAAAATAAGAAGTTGTATTGATTAATCGCAGTAGTTAACAGTATTGAGTAATAATTAAACTAAATATTCTTAGCGCCAGTCATCCATGTATTAGTGGTCGTGGGCCTAGCAAATTGAACGTCAATCCCACGACCACTTCTTTTATCATTTTAATAATTTCTATTAAAATAGGACTAAAGTTGATATAATAAAAATACGAGTGATTATATAGGTCGTGTTTATCCTTTAGCATGACTATAATTCAACGCTTACATAATTGACTTTTAGGTTTTAATACATATTAAATAGCAAATTATTATTTACTTTAGAAATAGAGAATACGGCCTTTAACGGTTTTAGGGGGTGCAATTATGCCATTATTTTTAAAGCCTGTTTTTCACGAAAAAATTTGGGGCGGTAATAAACTAAAACAATTTAATTACGACATTCCAAGTGAATCAGTTGGAGAATGTTGGGGGATTTCAGCACACCCAAATGGTAAAAGTATGATTCTTAATGGTCCTTATGCAGGACAAACTTTAGATCAAGTATGGACGCAACATAGAGAACTATTTGGAGACTTTCCGAGTAAGGATTTTCCTTTACTCTGTAAAATCGTTGATGCTAAGGAACCACTATCGATTCATGTTCACCCAGATGATTCTTATGCTTATGAATATGAAAATGGGCAATATGGCAAATCAGAATGTTGGTACATTATCGATGCTGAAGAAGATGCTGAAGTGATCATCGGTACATCAGTTAACTCAAAAGAAGAATTAGAAGAGCAAATCGAACAAAATAAATTCATGGAAACACTCAAAAAGGTAAACGTACAACCTGGAGAATTTTACTTTATTCCTGCTGGCACGGTACATTCAATTGGTGCAGGAATTACAGTATATGAAACAATGCAGTCTTCAGATATTACATATAGACTATATGATTATGATAGAGAACGTGATCAACCTTCTTCTCTGAATATCGATAAAGCATTAGATGTCATTCAATATTCTCAAGAATTATCAAGTATTGTTCCGGAAAATGAAATTATTGAAAATCATAAGTGTAGTCACATTGTGTCTAATGATTTCTTTACGATGGTGAAATGGGAAGTCAGTGGAACGCTAAATTATATGAAACCAAGAGAATTTTGTCTTGTTTCTGTCCTTAATGGTGATGGACAAATGATTGTTGATGGCGAAATCTTTAAAATTCAAAAAGGTTCTAACTTCGTGTTAACTTCAGAAGACTTAGATAGCGTTTTTGAAGGAGACTTCACATTAATTATTAGTTATATCTAATATCTCATTATATAGTTACGTCATTTATTTCTAAAGGAGTGTGAGTGTTGAAACAATTTTTATATATTTCCTTAGTATGTGGTGTGATTGCAGGAGCAGGTGTTTTCTTCAATATGCCACAATATCCTTCGCTTACGATTCCTAGGGTTGTGGCAATTTTAGGTATTATAAGTGCAATCATTACGTTTAAAGATAAAGAAATCAGTGGGTTACTGAAACTTGGAGGTATTATGATTAATTTAATGCCATTGTTAGGTAGCTTACTTGCACAGCAATAACTTATATAGGGGAAATATTTAGAATTAATTGGTCATTGATTCTGAATGTTTGCTCTATTTTTTGGTTCTACGCAAACATCGGTTGATAAATAAAAAAATTATTTAATTAAAATAAGATTAAGCGACAAGGTGGAAATCAGACTTTTTTAGTCTTGGTTTAGTTT
>NZ_JAESMI010000131.1:0-12144 GCF_017893095.1 Staphylococcus sp. GDX8P80P
ATTTTCATTTCAACTGCTTTATACTTTGTTTCTACTGAATAAGATACTCTTTTCATAGAAAAAACACCTCCGTATGATTCATTTTAATATGAATTCAACGAAAGTGTTTTTATATAATTCCCACTAATTGGGGTCAGCCCATAATTGGTATTATACTTATTGTTGTTGCAATAATTCATATATATTTATTAGGATTTTTTGGTTATTTATCAGGTATTCTAATCCTCGTTGCTGGGATTATAGCATTAGTTAGGAAATAATTTGATAGAATAGAAGGAAACTATGACAAAGTTCCTTCTATTTTTTTAATTATAAATTGAAATGAGGTGTTGAAGATGGAAACTGTATACATTGCAGGTGGATGTTTATGGGGTGTTCAAGCGTTTATAAAAACATTGCCAGGTGTCTTATCGACTGAAGCGGGACGTGCAAATGGAATATCTGAAACACTTAGTGACAAATATGACGGCTATGCTGAATGTGTCAAAACGTCATTCGACCCTATGCAGATATCAATTACTGACTTAATGAATTATCTTTTTGAGATTATAGATCCATATAGTATTAACAAACAAGGCGTTGATGAAGGACCCAAATATCGTACAGGTATTTATAGTGATGAACAGAAGCATCTTGAAGAAGCACGCGACTTCATCTCAAAACGACCTGATAAAGAGCGAATTGCCGTAGAAGTGTTACCTTTAAATAATTATGTTGCAAGTGCTGAGGAACATCAGGATAGACTCGATAAACATCCAGAAGATATCTCATACTGTCATGTTACGCCTGACATGTTAAAAAAGTATCTTTGAAAATTTCCATTGATACAATAATCACTATTTTGTATAGTTATTTCAAATCATCCTCATATAAACGCATATCCAGACAAATTTAGGCAATACAGTACTATAGAAGGTAATTTTAATATAAAAGAAAGAAGCGATAGTAATGACAGTTTTACTGACAGGCGCGACCGGACATCTTGGGTCACATATCACTGAACTTGCAATTAAAGAGCAGGTGCCTGATTTTAATATTGGGATACGTAATCCAGATAAAATGCCCTCACACTGGAAAGATAAAGTAGGAGTTAGAGAATTAGATTATTTTAATGAGGAAAGTATGGTTCGTGCTTTCAAAGGTATTGATACGGTTATATTTATTCCAAGTATTATTCATCCGTCATTTAAACGACTCCCAGAAGTGGAAAATTTAGTTAGTGCAGCTCATAAAGCGCATGTCTCACACATTATGTTTATTGGATACTATGCAGATCAACATAATAATCCTTTCCATATGAGTCCATACTTTGGCTACGCTGAACGTTTACTTGCATCTAGTGGTCTTAAATATACTTATGTCAGAATGGCGATGTATATGGATCCATTGAAACCTTATTTACCAGAACTTGCAGATATGCAGAAACTCATTTATCCAGCGGGTGATGGTCGTATTAATTATATTTCTAGAGATGATATTGCTAGAGGTATCGTAGCATTATTACAACAACCAGATAAATTTGGACATAGATATTTGTTATCTGGCTATAGTTATTCTATGACAGAGTTAGCAGCAATTTTGTCTGAAGCAGCAGGTTCTAAGATTGAATATAGTCCTGTTTCTTTTGACACATTTGCAGAAATGTATGATGAACCTAAAGGGTTTGGTGCATTGCTTGCATCAATGTACGAAGCGGGTGCAAGAGGGTTACTTGATCAACATTCGAATGATTTTGAACAACTAGTGCGTGATAAACCACAAACTTTCCCAGAATTTTTAAAAAAGTGAACAATAAAAAATAGGACGTGTGATGATAGTCATCGCACGTCCTACTCTTACATTATAAAGTTTAACGATATTATTTGTTATCGCAATCGAAAGTATCAGCAAAGCTTAATGCAGCTAAACCTAATAAGTCTAAAGCGTGTTGAGCGCCTTCTTTACCATGTCCAGCTTCAAAGTGTTTGTAAGCAGCAACGCCTAATACACCGAAAGTAGCGATTGAACCTAAACGTGATAAGTTTTTGTTTAAGAAACTAGCAGCATAAAAAGCAGCGGCAGCAGCTTCTACAGTACCAGCTAATTTAACTGAGCTTTCTGGTAAGCCGAATACATTTTGGAATGTATCTTTCATTTCTTGGTCACCTTTTAATTTAGGTTTTGAAGCAGTGTATAATTCTTTAGCAAGTTTTAAGTTTGCAGCATAACGTAAAATCATAATTTAAAAATCTCCTTTTTATTTGTTTTCAAAGTATTTATCAACAATAGGTTTAACGCGTTCGCCAAATAGACGGATTGATTTCATTACATACTCATGAGGCATTGAACCTACAGGTGTATGAATCATAAATCGGTTAAGACCTAACGTTTCAACAGTTTCAATAATTTTTTGGGCAACCGTCTCAGGACTACCCAGATAGATTGCGCCTTGACTTCCTACTTCTCTTTCAAACATATTCTCGTCAAAGCTAGGCCATCCACGTTCACGACCTAAAATATCATGGTGTGCTTTTAAAGAAGGGAAGAATTCTTTCTTAGCGTCCTCGTCTGTTTCAGCGATGTACCCCCATGAGTGTACCGATACGGATAATTCGTCTGGATTATGACCGTAAGATTCTGCGACAGATTTATAAATCTCAATATTGCGTGTAAATCGTCTAGGATTACCACCAATAATCGCATACGTTATTGGTAACCCAAAGGCACCTGCTCTTAATGATGATTCAGGTGTACCACCAGTTGCAATGGAAATAGGTAACTTACCATGTTCGACACGTGGATAAATACCTGTTGGGTCGAAACTTGGACGTAATTTACCATCCCAACTTACAACTTCATGTTCGTTGATTTTTAGTAATAATTGCAGCTTTTCATTAAATAAGTCTTCGTAGTCATTTAAATTATAACCGAATAATGGGAAAGATTCGATGAATGACCCTCGTCCAATCATAATTTCAGCACGTCCATTAGATACTGCGTCTAATGTCGCATATCGTTGATACACACGTACTGGGTCATCTGATGATAACACAGTTACTGCAGATGACAATTTAATATGCTCAGTACGTGATGCTGCAGCAGCAAGTACGGTCACTGGATCTGATACAGCGTAATCAGGACGATGATGTTCACCTAATCCATATATATCTAATCCTAATTGATCAGCTAGTTCAATTTCTTCTACAATATCGCGAATTCTCTGAGCATTTGAAACAGCAGCTAGTGTACCATCAGGCATAACCATATCACCATTATCTGCAAATGAAGTCAATCCTAATTCTATTTTCAACACGTCACCTCCATTGGTATAAATTTTATACTAGAATTGTAGTCCTTATTTTAGGATTAGTCAATAGAAATGTTTCGAATTAGAGATTTTTTATTTTAAAAAGCGAATATGTGATTTTTAAATGAAAGAACTTTAAAAGTATTTTGTCAATTTCAAGTAGTCTTTTGAAAAATAAGTGAAAGTGTCATAATAGAAATGTTGTAGAAAACAGAAAGAAGGGAGAAGCAAATGTCTATCCAAAAAACAATGAATTACAATAAAATAACAACCATATTCTTTATTGCAGGAATTATAGTAATGAGCAGTTTATATACGGCAATTCCATTAACTGCAGAGTTTGCTAAAGACTTCAAAATTCCACAATCAATTGCAACTTTAAATGGTGTTGCATTTTCCGTTACGTATTCAGTAAGTTGTTTGTTTTATGGGACTATTTCAGAAAAATATGGAAGAATTCGCACCATATTATTTGGAATTTGTGGGCTTGTAATGATTTGTATGGTTATAGGTTTTGTACATTCTTTCGCAATACTGGTCGTTTTAAGAGCGATACAAGGTATATTTGCTGCTGCCTTTTCACCAATATCTATCACATACGTGACAGAAACTTATTCACCGGTTAAACGTATGACTGCGATTAGTTTCATTAGTACGAGTTTCATGTTATCAGGGATTATTGGTCAAAATTTAAGTGAGATCATAGTAGGTTTTTCAAATTGGCATATGGTTTATTTCACTTTAACGGTGCTATATATCATCTTAGCTTTAGTTATTCATAAGCAAATTCCTGAAAGTCCAGTGAAGAATCCCAACATTCAATTACTTAAATTCTTTAATAATTTTAGTGATTTTAAAACGAATAAAGCCGTGCTCTTATGCTATGGAGTGTCTCTCACATTGTTGACGATGTTTATTAGTATGTATACAGTGTTTAACAATTACGTCACGTCCGATACGATTGGTGGAAATGAAACGACTGCGATTAACGCTAAATTGTTCGGTATTATAGGTATGCTACTGTCACTTGTTGCGGGGCGTATTAGCGACCGCATTGGCGTTAAAAATCTTATCTTAGGTGCACTCATTGTGAGCACAGGTTCGCTTATCTTGATGTCTATGACAACGAATATCGTATTACTCATTTTTTTGGAGTGTGCTATTTGTAAGTGGCATTGCCTTCGCAATCCCATCAACTATTTCTAAAGTAGGGTTAACCGTGAATGGTAACCAAGGCTTCTTTTTATCAGTTAATACATTTATTTTATTTTTAGGTACAGCGATTGCACCAGTTTTAAGTATTGTGTTAAATGCGATTTCAAGCTTTACAATCCAGTTTAATATCATTGCCGTCATTGGCATTATAGCTATCATAATTGCTTTATGCCTGCCACGTAGGAAGAATGAAGTAAGATAACGAACGCGTCTATTATTAGTCTGCTTTGCAAAGCTATAGTAGCTGCCTGAGCTATCAAGTCGCTTATATCAATCTTTTCTAAATTTTAGTTATCCTTACGGGAAGGAATCTAACATATAAAATCTCAAAATAGATTTTACAAGCTATGCAAGACAGAGTGGAATAATGAATTCTGAATGAATTCTATTCCACTCTTTTTTGTTTAATCAGATTATTAGTAAACAACTATCAACCGTACTATAATGGATAACAATTCAAATAGAGATAAAGGAGAAGTGCCTATGAAAACGGATATGCGCGCAATGGTTGTACATCAATATGGTGATTACCCAGTACAAGAAACACGTATGCCTTTACCAAACATGAATCCTAACGAGGTTCGTGTTCAAATTAAAGCGGCAAGCGTTAATCCAATTGATTTTAAAATTAGAGATGGCGGACTTAAAATACTGTTGAAATATGAATTTCCATTAATTCTAGGAAACGATTTCTCAGGTATTATCACAGAAGTGGGTGCTAATGTTACAGCGTATCAGGTCGGTGATAAAGTCTATGGTCGACCACGTAAAACTAAAATTGGTACTTTTGCAGACTATATTTCAATTGATGCGTCAGAAATAGCACCGATGCCTAAAAACTTATCTTTTGAAGAAGCAGCCAGTATTCCATTAGTCGGTTTAACATCATACCAAGCCCTTAATGAAGTCATGCAATTACAGCGTGGTGATAAAGTATTTATTCAGGCGGGATCAGGTGGTGTCGGCTCATTTGCGATTCAATTAGCAAAAGCTATGGGACTATATGTTGCTACTACAGGAAGTCATCGTGGTAAAGCACTTATCGAGTCACTCGGTGCAGATCAATTTATTAATTATAAAGAACAAGACTTCGCACAAGAACTTAATGATTATGATGGTGTCTTCGATACATTAGGTGGAGATACCTTAGAAAAATCATTCGAAATCTTGAAACCAGGTGGCACAATTGCATCAGTGTCTGGTGTTCCAACAGATAAGAATGCTAGAGATTTAAATCTAAATATTGGTAAAGAAGCGTTATTACGCGTTGCTTCTTATAAATTAAGACGACGTGCCCAACAGTTTAACGTCAATTATGACTTTTTATTTATGCATCCAAGTGGCACTCAATTACAAGAAATTAGTCAATTAATCGAAGAAGGCAAGATCAAACCAATTATTGATAAAGTGTTTGATTTTAAAGACACTCAGGCTGCGTTAGATTATTCAACGAGTGGTCGTGCTAAAGGTAAGATTATTATTAAAATGAATAATTAAGAAGGGTGGGTGTTAAATTTATGAAAAATATTATGATAGTGAACACAAGTGCAGATTATTTTGGTGATAATAGTAAACCAACTGGGCTATGGTTAGGAGAACTTGTCCACTTTTACAATCAATTCAAAAATGAGGATGTAAATATTGATATTTATAACATGACTGGTGGGAATACACCAATAGATCCAGTTAGTTTATCTCCATTTATGTTAGACAAAGTAACAAAAGCATATTATAAAGATAATGACTTTATGAATCAATTGCGCTATGCACAACCAATATCTGAAGCCCTTGTAGAAGACTATGACGTCATATACTTCACAGGCGGGCATGGTGTGATGTTTGATTTCCCGGAAAATAGTGCCGTACAAAACGCTATCGAAACGATATACAATAAAGGTGGCATCGTTTCAGCAGTGTGTCATGGTATTGCAGCACTACTCAACGCAAAGAATAGCAGTGGAGAATATTTAATTAAAGATAAAGACGTCACAGGCTTTTCTAACGTAGAAGAAGTATTAGCCAATCGTGACACATTAGTACCGTTTCATTTACAGAATGAAATAAAAAAACGTGGTGCGCATTATTCATTCCGACGACTACCATTTACGCCATATGTACAAGTTGATGGTCGATTAATTACAGGACAAAATCCACAGTCACCTAAATTAGTTGCCGAAGAAGTAAAAAAACAATTAAATTTAATAGATTAGGTTATAACATAGTAAGAGGTGATGCTAAGTGGATAAATCGTTGATGATTTCAAATGCAATAAATCTTATTTTGATGATAATACTTATTGTATTCAATATGGTTAATATAGGTGTTTGGCCAATGGTCATACTAGCACTATTAATCGTTGCTAATAGTATCTTCATGGTTTATAAAACAGCGACCGCCAAGAAACATGAATAATAAAACAAAGCAATCTCATGCCTAGTTTGTGTGAGATTGCTTTTATTTATGATGGCAATTTAGAGATGTTTCAAGCACGTTGTTTAACGTTTCAAAGACTTCTTCAACAGTATAATTATAGTCATTTTCAACCCAGCGTCTTAACACTTCAATCACGCCACTACTATAGAAATCGGCTACAATTTCAGGATGTTTACTTTCTCTAATTTTCTTAGCTAATGGATCATCTTGGAGTTTGGAGTTATTAAGCATCATATCGCGACTCACATTGGTTAAGCTTCTAAATACATCAGCTTGACGCGATGATATTAATAAATGCTTGAAAATCTTTTTATTATTGCCAATAAAGTATATAAAATCTTCAAATGACTCTGGTGTTGTAATATCGGCTGACGTGTCACCTTTAGCTATAATTTGTTGAGTAATGAAATCAGGTAGGGTGTAGAGTAAATCGTATTTATCTTGAAAGTATCTGTAGAACGTACTACGGTTAATCTCTGCAATGTCGCAAATTTTTTGAACAGTGATTTCATCAAAGTGATAATCATGTAAAAGTACAAACACAGTTTCATGAATATGTTTAATCATACGTTTTTGATTTGCTGACGGCATTATCTGATGCTCCTATATCTTTAATCTTGTCAGATAGCCTGACGTAATAAGAGTAATTTATCACAATCATCTTGATTTTTCCAAACATTGCAACTGATAGCACGTTTAAAATAGGCATAAAAAAAAGAGTAAATGATGCGTGTCATACGTTTATTATTATAAGAGATTAAATAAAAGAAGGGGAAGTGATACTGAGTTCAATATCACTTCCCCACAAGGATGACTAGAACTGAGCAATGATTGATCTAAGTGCCTCTCAATTCAGTCAGCTACTACGACTATAGAATGTAGCTTTAATATATTTATGTGCTTGATTAAACAAGTGTACCCCTTTGATTTAATGTTTCTCAACGCTCTGATTAGTTCGTTTCAATACCGTCTAACCATTCATCCACTTTATTATCATTGTCGTCCACGTAGTCTTTAGCTACTTGTTCTGGATTTTTATTATTAATAAAGATTTGTTTAGCTAATTTTTCTTCATCAGATTTACTCCAGTCATCTGCGATACGTGTTGCAATTGTATATGCAGCAGGATGTGCTTCTTCAAAGTCTTTGTTAAATACTAAATCAATATGTTGATTGTTATTACCATAAATGTTGTCTGGATCTTTCAACATTTTAACGTCTAATTCTTTAGAGAACCAACTTGGTTCCATTGCTGTGAAGACAATTGGTTTTTGTTGTTTATAAGCGGATTGGATTTTTTTGAATTGTTCTTGGTCAGAGCTTTCTTTCAAGCTATATTTATCAAGATTGTCACTATCAAGTTCATCTTTCGTTTCTTTCATCACACCATTACGTGCGTCTGTGCCTTGAATTGTCCAATCTACAGATTTACCGAAATCACTATCTTTTAAGTCACTAATTGAATCAACGTCTTGTACATATTTAGGTACTGCTAAGCCTACTTTTGCGTTATCAATTAAATGTTTGTCATCATAAATAGTTAACTTACTTTTGAATTTATCGTAATAACTTTTATCAGTAGTAGGGAAGATACCTGATGCATGGAATGAATCAGCGTTTTCTGAGACAGCAGCATATAATGGACCGCTTGCTGTTACAGGTGTAGTCGTTACATCATAACCTGCTTTTTTCAATACTTCTGCTATCACTAGTGAACGTGGTGTGGAATTATCACTCGCGATATAGGGTATTTCGATTTCTTTATTACCAAGCGATGTTTGACTATCGTCAGATGAACCACTACCGCTACCACTATTACCACAAGCACTTAGCACTATGGCTAAGGCAAGTGTGGCTAGTAGTCCTATCACTTTCGAACTACGTCGTTTTAACATAACGTGTTTCCTCCTTTGTAATCATTAGTCTCTATATTCGTCATCGTGACGATGCTCAGATGGTCGGTTATATCTATCGTAAACACCTTTATTATTTTCACGAGCGTATAACATAAGTGCTTTAAATAATACATCTTGATCGATATTGCTATCAGTTAATTCTTTATAAAGGTTAGTTGTTTTGTCGAAATTTGAATTGTGCTCATGATGACGATCGTTGTATTGTTCATCATTGTTGTAACGATTTTCATCACGTCTATCGTATTTGTCTCGATCGCGACGCGCACGATCATTGTATTTATCGTGCTGACTATAATCGCCATTTTGCGTGTAAAGTGACGCATAATCAATATCATCATATTGGTTATCATAGTAATGATGTTGGTGCGTGCGGTTGTCATGATGATGACCTAAATGTACAGAACGATTATAATCTTCATCATTATAGTTGTGATTATCGTGGCGGCTACCATTTTGATAACGATGATCTTGTTTGTCTGGGCTAGCGTATTCACCATGTCTATCGTTGTCATGACCTTTTTCAGAAGATGCGTCTTGATGTTGATCTTCTTCTAAAGCTTTACCTTCTACATCAATATTTGGCAATACTGAACCTAACCATTTAGGTAGGTACCATGAAGCTTTGCCAAACAGTTTAGTTAACGCAGGAATCAATGTCATACGTACGACAAATGCGTCGAATAAGACACCAAATCCAAGTGCGATACCCATTGATTTGATTGCACTATCATCTTGGAAGACGAATGCAATGAACACACTGAACATGATGAGTGCTGCTGCTACGATAACAGGTCCACTTTCTTTAATACCGACGCGAATTGAATGGTCATTGTCACCCGTCTTGCTGTATTCTTCATGGACACGTGTCATTAAGAATAACTCGTAGTCGATGGCAAGTCCGAATAACAAGCCAATTGTGATCACTGGAAGGAATGCAAGTAATGGGCCTGTATTTTCAATTCCGAATAAGCCACCCATAAAGCCGTTTTGAATAACTAATGTTGTGAAACCTAGTGTAGCCATTAATGATAGGATGAATCCTAGTACTGCTTTTAACGGAACTAAGATTGAACGGAATACAATCATTAATAAGAAGAATGCTAATACAACAATAACGCCAGCGAATACTGGAATAGCGTTATTTAATTTTTCGGACATATCGATATTAATGACGCTTTGTCCTGAAATTTCTGTACTATAGTCATATTTTTCTTGAGCTTGACTGTGATAATCACGTAAATCGTATACGAGATTTTCTGTAGACTGAGCGTTAGGTCCTTTTTCAGGAATAATTGTGAATAGTGCGTAATTGTTATTGTCAGTCAATTGCGCTTTTGACACGGTATCTACATTGTCGATATCTTCTAAATCGCTACGCATATTATTTAAGTCACGTTCGATAGTGTTTTTACTGCCACCATCTTTTGTATTCACTAACATAACGATTTGTCCGTTATAACCTTCACCAAAGTTATCTGAGATCAATTTATAGGCTTTATACTCTGATGAATCCGTTGGTTTTAAGCTGTCATCTGGAATACCTAAACGCATGCCACTGACTGGAATCGCAGCTAAGATTAAAATAATTAAACTCACAATCACTGCAATAACTGGTTTGCCTACAATAAATTTTGCCCAAGGGTGATCTTTAGGATCTTTACTTTTAGATGGTTTATCTTTAATTTTAATGCTCTTATGGAAGATACTAATCAGTGCAGGTAATAATGTTAATGCTGCTAATACTGCGAATAATACACTAATCGCTGAAGCGAATCCCATTACCGCTAAGAAATCAATGCCTACGAGTGATAATCCACAAACAGCAATCATAACGGTAAGACCAGCAAATATGACTGCACTACCTGCTGTACCAACTGCAGTTGCAATAGCTTCTACAGTATCGACACCTTTTTTCTTAAGTTCTTTAAATCTGAATAGAATAAAGAGTGAGTAGTCAATACCAACAGCTAAACCAATCATTACGGCTAGTGTAAGTGTGAAGTTTGGAATATCAAAGATATAGGTTAATAACGCAATGATACCAACACTTGAACCTAAGCCGATGATTGCACTAATAATTGGCATACCCGCTGCAATCAGTGAACCAAATGTAATAAGTAAAATTACAAATGCTACGACGATACCAACAATTTCAGATGTACCACCAGGTTCGGCATTCATAGCGCCACCTTGTGTTTTCTCGATTTGAACATTATGGTTATCTGTTACATCTTTTAATTCTTTATCGATGATATGTTTAGATGAATCTTTTAATCCATTTTGTGGAACGACGTAACTAACGTTAGCAATCGCAGTGTCACCTTCATCGTTAACTTGTCCAGTGTCGTATGGATTTGAGATGTTTTGGATGTAATCATCATTTTGTCTGATGTTATCTAGTGCATCTTCAATATCTTTCTTCGTATCTTTATTATTCAATCCATCATTCTTATTAGAATGAAAGACAATTTTCATCGAGGCTTTTTCACTATCCTGATGAAATTCTTTACTGATTTTGTCGTTTGTGTCTAATGACTTAAGCCCGTTCATAGTAATGTCACTATCAAACTTAGGTGAGTTGATCATTAAAGGCGTAATAATGACACCTAGAATGACAAGCCATCCTATGACACTTAGCCATTTGTTTTTAGCTATAAATTTTCCTAATTTATATAATAGCTTTGCCAAGACATTTCCCCCTATTTCATTATGATTTTATTTGCTTAACCTATAGATAGTGTGTTGATGAATTGTGAGCAAGGATGTTACATCGCCATCGTAAATTAAGCTTATTTAAAATGTTACATTTGATAATGTAACAAGTTATACCCTTGTTCGGTACCATTAAAAGTTTTATGACGTTGGAAAATGCAACACTTTGGAAGAAATGTTGGTGAAAATAGCATGATTTCGTGGGGATAATAAAAAAACAGGTAACCGTTTGAAGCTGGTGTACCTGAAGATGATAGGGTGTATGTATTAAGTTGTGGTTATTTTATTAAATCAAACAGGAGAAGTAATGCGCCAATTAATACAAAAATAACGCCTGGAATATAAATTTTTTCTCTAAGATCAATGTCACGCTGGTATGCAACAAATCGACTAATACCGATTAGAATAAGACCTAGGAGTAATAAGATGATGGAAAGAACGAGCATTAACATTGCCTCCTAATCAATAATATACAAAATAGCAAATTGATTAATAAGTCAAGTCCAGACTCCTGTGTAAAATGCTATACAATGTTTTTACCATTTCTACTTATCAAAATTGATGTATTTTCTTGAAGAATAA
>NZ_JAESMI010000132.1:0-566 GCF_017893095.1 Staphylococcus sp. GDX8P80P
GCGACGTAGGTCAGTCTTCTTTTGATGCTTTACCTGAACACTTAATGATGGACGAATTTAAAAGTGTTAAAAATGTAACTGGGAAAATGAGCTTTATTTATGCAGATGCTGTATCACACCGCATCGTAGATGTGGTAGCGGATCGTAAGTTAAAATCGCTAAAAGATCATTTTTATCGCTATTCTTTGAAACTAAGACAAAAGGTCAAAACAGTAACGATTGATATGTATGAACCATATATGTCGCTAATCAAGCAATTATTTCCTAATGCGAAGATTATTATTGATCGTTTTCATATTGTTCAATCTTTAAATCGAGCTTTAAATATGTCTAGAGTTCACATAATGAATGGTTTTAAAACTTCTAATAGACCGCTTTATAATAAATATAAAAGTTATTGGAAACTATTTCTTAAACCTTTCGAAACGCTAGAGGCATTTAATTATCGTAAAGCTCATTTATTTAAAGAGTGGAAAACCGAAAAAGGCATTATGAATTACTTATTAGGTGTAGATGTAGAACTATATAATACATATCAATACGTTAATGAGTTAAGACGATTATTA
>NZ_JAESMI010000133.1:0-13163 GCF_017893095.1 Staphylococcus sp. GDX8P80P
GAGAAAAGCTTGAGTTAAGCGCATTTTCAGTTCAGTCAGCTACTGCGAATTTGCAAATAGCATCATCATATTATTTATGTCCCACTCCCAATGAGATAAGATGTAAATATTTAGTTTAAAATTTATATTGATTTTATTATATAAAAACATTATAATATATTTAGGTCAACGACAATGCGTGGAGCTTATAAAACGAAATACATTGATTTTCGAGGATTTGAAATGAAAATTTCAACACAAGCAGAAAAAGGAGTTAGAGTAATGGGTACTCTAGCTCTCTTTTTATATCAAAGTAAAAATTCTGATAGATTTAAAACTAGAATATCTTTAATTTACAATCATGATCGCATTATTCAATTATCCATTGAAGGGAAATGTAAGAATTAGTAGATAAAATTTATATTGATTTTATTATATAAAAATATTATAATATATATAGGTCAACGGCAATGCGTGGAGCTTATAAAACGAAATACATTGAACAGAGTAGCCAGCCTACTATGAGGCTAGGCAATAATTGAATATCATAGCTTATCAGAGTTTGAAGTGGTAATCATCACTTTAAACTCTTTTTATTTTTTTAAATAAAAGTAGCTTATTATTTATAGTTAAAATACACTTTAAATCTTTATAGTTATAAGTTAATGGTATTAAAATATGCTGCTACTTAAACACAACCAATGCTAACTAACTCAAATATCGTTATAATTAGAATGTATCTAGATGGAGGAATGAATCGTGGATTTTTGGTTAAAAGAGCAAAGTATTAATAATAGAAATAAAATTGCAGTTACAGATGGAAAACATTCTATAACATTTAAAGAATTATATGATAAAGCACTTTCAATTTCAAAACATATCCTTTCTTTGAATTTGAACAGAGTAGGATTGTACATTAAGAATGATATTGAGTCTATTACGCTTATAAACGCGTGTTGGTTAGCTAATGTTGAAATAGCAATGTTAAACACACGATTAACAGAAACTGAAATGATAAATCAAATGAATTCCATTAATATTACAACTATATTTACGACGCAACCTTTTTATTTGTCGCATTTCAATGTGATACATTTATCTGAATTAGAACAATATCCAAGTCATGCCAATGACGAAACATTTAATGATGAACGTATTGCATCAATCATGTTTACATCAGGTACGACAGGGCCTCAAAAAGCAGCACCACAAACATTTAAAAATCATTATGCAAGTGCGATTGGTTGTAAAAAAAGTTTAGGATATGATGAAACTACGAAATGGTTATCTGTTTTACCGATATATCATATTTCAGGGCTCAGTGTGTTGTTACGTTCTATAATCGAGGGCTTTACGGTACGTATACTGGAAAAATATAATACGCAAACGATGTTAACGATTATTAAAGAAGAAAGACCTACACATGTATCTTTAGTGCCACAAACACTTAAATGGCTTATGGATGCAGGATTGAATCAACCTTTCTCACTTGAAAAAATCTTACTAGGAGGCGCCAAATTATCATCTACCTTAATTGATGAAGCGCTAAATAATCACCTTCCAATATACAATTCTTTTGGAATGACAGAAACATGTTCTCAATTTTTGACTGCTACACCTGAGATGCTTGCACAACGATATGACACTGTTGGTAAACCAAGCGAAAACGTTAAAGTGCGTATCAAACATCCTAATAGTGAAGGTCATGGCGAACTTCTTATCAAAGGTGACAATGTGATGAATGGTTATTTATATCCAACAGGCTTAAGCGATACATTTGAAGATGGTTACTTTAAAACGGGTGATATAGCAGAAATTGATGAGGAAGGATTTGTAATGGTCTATGATCGTCGCAAAGATTTGATCATTAGTGGTGGAGAAAATATTTATCCTTATGAGATAGAAACCATTGCTAAAATGCATTCAGATATTAATGACGCTGTATGTGTTGCACAAGAGGATGTGACATGGGGACAAGTGCCAGTACTCTATTACGTTGCTGATTGTCCCATTTCTGATACGGCGTTAATAAACTATTTTAAATCTCATTTAGCTAAATATAAAATACCTAAAGCGTTTCATCAAGTTGAACGTTTGCCTTATACATCAACTGGTAAACTGCAGCGTAGTAAAATGATAAATTGAGGGCATTAATATGTGGATTAAAGCAGTAAATTTTTATCTTTATAATCATGAATTTATAAATCCAATTGTGACACCAAAAGTTCAAATGACGCATCGTAAAGCGCTTATTGTTGAATTTTTAAGTGATGATGAGCAATCTTATTTCGGTGAATGTAATGCGTTTGAATCAGATTGGTATGCCGCAGAGACGATTGATACAGTTAAAGAAACACTTTCTCAATGGGCGGAAAGTGTCATTCATAAGTCATTTCAGGTATATGAAGATTGGAAGCCTTATTTAGCCATGCTTGACAATCAACCTGCATCAAGAAGTGCTGTAGCTATGGCGATTTACCAGATGTATCATGACTTACCGACGTTTAAAGTAGAATATGGTGCAACCATTAGTGGTATTAGTGCACAACAACTTGATGATTTAGCACAAACGGAACCTAAACGCATTAAATTAAAATGGACAAGTCAATTGAATAATGATATTTCACTGTTAAATGACGCATTGCCTTTTGATTATGAATTAGCTTTAGATGCTAATGAGTCACTGGATGTGTCAGATTTTCAGAAATTAGAAGCTATAGAGACACAAAACATACTTTATATAGAAGAGCCATTCAAATCGTTGTCTTCAATTTTACACATTGATCATACGCAATATCCTGCGATTGCGATAGACGAAAAAGCAACTGATATCAATCGTATTATGTCAATTGTTAAGCGATTCCCGATTAAAGTAGTGATTGTTAAACCTTTTAGAGTGGGTGGTATTGATAGCGTGCAATCATTAATACGTGAATTAAAATCTAATGATATTAAAGTAGTTATCGGTGGCATGTATGAATATGGACTGAGTAGATATTTTACCGCAATGTTAGCGCGAGAAGGTGATTATCCAGGGGATGTCACCCCAGATGGTTATTATTTTACTGACGATTTTACGCAAGGTGTTGGCAAATTAAAAGAGGGGATGATTTTATTCCATCCCCCTCAAATCGATAAATCAAAATTATATAAATTAAACTAGTGTCTATGTTTATGTTTATCCTTATCCTTTTTTAAAGGAACTGGATCAAATCCACCTTTATGAAGTGGATGACATTTAAGAATGCGACGAATTCCCATATAGCCACCTTTGAGTGGGCCATAAACTTCAATCGCTTCTCGTGTATATTCTGAGCACGTAGGATAAAATCTGCATGTAGGTGGCGTCATAGGTGAAATATAGCGTTGATAGATATGGATTATTCCAAGAAATAATTTTTTTAACATTATAGGCCTCCAACCAGTAATACGATTATAAATTAGTTTAACATATTGAAGGGAGTAGTATAGAACATGGAGTTTCTAGATAAAGATAATAGACGTGTTACAATGAGTTACAAAACGAACAACGACTGTCCTGATGGTAATCATGTTTTAGCTATTCCACTATATAAGAACCAGTTACTTTTTACTCAGCACAAAATGCGTGGCATTGAGTTTCCAGGTGGTAAGGTTGAAAAGGGAGAACAAAGTATACAAGCAATCAAGAGAGAGCTTTTTGAAGAAACTGGAGGTATACCTGAAACGATTGACTATATAGCACAATATCAAGTTCACACGTTGGATAACGCTATTTTCAAAAAAGATGTATATATAGTGAGAATCAAATCAATTAAAGAGAAAAGTGATTATTTAGAAACGAGCGGTCCATTGTTGTTTAAGCATATTAGTGATGTTCCGTTGGATATGCAAAGTTACTTAATTCAAGATGACGCAATTCTGAAGTGTGTCGAAAGGATGATAGACCTTGGATATTATCGCGACTAAGAAAATGCCTATAGCATCGAGAACGCATCAATTTGATGAAATGACTTATACAGTTGATGGCTTAAAAGTAAAAGCATTACAGATGTGTCCTCTAAAGAAAGCAGTAAATAGAATTGTGGTGTACTTGCGAGGAGGTAAGGGACAAGTTGGTCGTGTACGTGCAGCCAGATTAATGCAGTTTGCAAATGATGATACTTTAGTGATAGGACCTTACTATCGAGGTAGTAATGGCAGTGAAGGTCGTGATGAGTTTGCTAACGCTGATTTAAAAGATGTAACGTACCTTATTAGAATACTTAAACAACGATATCCAAATGCTTATGTACATATGATTGGATTCTCAAGAGGGGGAATACAAGGTCTCTTAACTTATCAAGATTATCCGGTAGATAGTTATATTATCTGGGGTGGGGTTTCTGATATGCATTTAATGTATGAGGAACGTGTTGATTTACGTGGCATGTTACGTCGTATGGTTGGTCATCCTGATAAACATAAAGACGCCTATGACAAAAGAGATGCTATAAAATTAATTGATGCGCATAGTCCGCCAATCCTAATTGTACATGGGGGTAAAGATAAACAGGTAGGTATTCACCATGCTTATTATTTAGAGAAGCAATTGAGTTCTAAAGGTGTCGACTTTGATACGTTTTATCAAATAGATGAAGGTCATGTGCCTAGACCACCAGCTATGAAAAAAGCACTTAACTATGTACATCATTGGATGTCGAAATGTGAGGGTAAATAAAAAGGCAACGTACCTTGGTTAATTTTACCAAGTACGTTGCCTTTTGAATGTGACCATTTAATTATTTATTAAAGCCACCTGTATTAGCAATTTCTTCAACTTCTGGACCGAATTTTTTGAAGTTTTCTTCAAAACGTTTAATTAAGTCGTCGGCTTGAGCGCGATATTTGTCTGAATCACTCCAAGCATTAATTGGGTTGAGTATTGTTTTAGGTACGTCTTCCATTTCTGTAGGAATGCTTAAACCGAATTTTTCATCTTTAGTAAATTCAGCGTTTTTCAATTTACCTTTAATCGCTTGATCTACCATATAGCGAGTGTAATGTAAGCTGATACGTCTACCTACACCGTATTTACCACCTGTCCAGCCAGTGTTAACTAAGTATACATCAACGTCATGTTTATCAATAAGTTCACCTAGTAAATCTGCATACTTAATAGGATTAAGTGGTAAGAATGGTGCACCAAAACATGTAGAGAATGAAGGTTCAGGCTCTGTAACGCCACGCTCAGTTCCAGCTAATTTAGATGTAAAGCCGCTTAAGAAGTGGTACATCGCTTGTGATTTAGTTAATTTAGCAATTGGTGGTAATACACCGAATGCGTCAGCTGTTAAGAAAATGATTGTATTAGGATGAGCTGCTTTAGATGGTAGAACAATGTTATCAATGTGATGAATTGGATAAGCTGCACGGGTATTCTCAGTATATGAATTATCATCAAAGTCAACGGCGCCACGCTCGTTAACTACAGTATTTTCAAGAATAGTGCCGTATTGAATCGCGTTATAAATTTGCGGTTCTTTTTCTTTAGAAAGATTGATTGCTTTAGCGTAACAACCACCTTCGATGTTGAAAATACCATTTTTATTCCAACCATGCTCATCATCACCGATTAATTTTCTATCTGGTGCTGCAGATAACGTTGTTTTACCTGTACCTGATAATCCGAAGAATAAAGCAACGTCTCCTTTATCTCCAACGTTAGCAGAACAATGCATACTCATAATGTCTTGCATTGGTAGTAAATAGTTCATTACTGAGAAGATACCTTTTTTCATTTCGCCAGCATATTCAGTACCACCAATTAAAATCGTTTTATGTTTGAATGAAATGATAACAAATGTTTCTGATTTAGTACCATCAACTTCAGGGTCAGCTTTAAAATGAGGTGCAGAAACAATAGTGAAATTAGGTTTAATATTACTTGCTTCTTCTTTAGAATCTGGGCGAATAAACATATTTTGTGCAAAAAGGTTGTGCCATGCAAGTTCGTTAATAACTGTAAGTTTCAATTGTGTATCTTTGTCACTACCTGCATAGCCATTAAAAACGTAAAGTTCATCTTTTGTATCAAGATAGTCTAAAACTTTAGCGTAAAGATTTAAGAAAGTTTCTTCATCGATAGGTTGGTTAATATCTCCCCAATGAATATTATCTTTATAAGAAGGTTCTGTAACGATAAATTTATCTTTTGGAGAACGTCCAGTGTATTTACCAGTGCTCGCATTAATCGCACCAAGTTCAGTTAATTCTCCTTCTTTATTACCCATTATTTTGTAATAAAGTTGAGTTGTTGAGAGTTGAAAAAGAGAGCTTTCTTTTTCTAATAATTTTTTAATTTTAGGTGTTTCGCTGTATGTATCTACTGACATACCCAATCCCTCCAGCGTGTGTTATAGAAATTCAATATTGTAAGCCTTTACATGAAAATAGTATAACATAATGCCATAATTATTCCACCTGGAAAAGACAAAAAAACATGTAAAAACAAAATTGACATTAATTGGTGAATTAGGTAGTATAGTTCTTAACGGATTCTCTTATCCTGAGTGGTGGAGGGACATGGACCCAATGAAACCCAGCAACCTCTTTTTTAAAAGAAAGGTGCCAAACCGTTTGCAGACATATAATCGTCTGAACGATAAGAGCGAATGGACGTTTAAGAGCCTTCTCTCTGTCTTGAATAGTGAAGAAGGCTCTTTTATTTTTGAGCTCACATTTTAAAGAGAATTTTCGTAAATACAATGGTAAAAGGAGCAAATCATGACTTACAATAAACGTTTATTTACTTCAGAATCAGTAACAGAAGGACATCCTGACAAGATTGCTGACCAAGTGTCTGATGCTATCTTAGATGAAATCTTGAAAGATGATCCCAATGCACGTGTCGCTTGTGAAACAACTGTAACAACTGGAATGGCGCTCATTTCAGGTGAAATATCAACTTCTACTTATGTAGATATTCCCAAAGTCGTACGAGAAACAATTAAAGGTATTGGCTATACGCGTGCTAAATTTGGCTATGATTACCAAACAATGGCAGTATTAACTGCAATCGATGAACAGTCACCGGATATTGCGCAAGGTGTTGACAAAGCACTTGAATATAGAAATGATATTTCTGAAGAAGAAATTGAAGCTACAGGTGCGGGTGACCAAGGCTTAATGTTTGGTTATGCGACTAATGAGACAGAAACATATATGCCGTTACCAATCTTTTTATCACATCAATTAGCGAAGCGTTTATCAGATGTGCGTAAAGATGGTATTCTAGATTATTTAAGACCTGATGGTAAGGTTCAAGTTACAGTAGAATACGATGAAGATGATAAACCTAAACGTATTGATACGATTGTTGTATCATCTCAACATGCGGATGATGTTGAATTAGAGCAAATCCAAAGTGATATTAAAGAACATGTCATTTATCCAACAGTACCAGAAGGTTTAATTGATAGTGAAACTAAATTCTTTATCAATCCAACAGGAAGATTTGTTATCGGTGGACCACAAGGCGATGCAGGGTTAACAGGACGTAAAATCATCGTTGATACTTATGGTGGTTATGCACGTCACGGTGGTGGTTGCTTCAGTGGTAAAGATCCAACTAAAGTAGACCGCTCAGCAGCTTATGCAGCGAGATATGTAGCGAAAAATATCGTTGCTGCAGGACTGGCAGATCAATGTGAAGTACAACTTGCATATGCGATTGGAGTTGCTGAACCAGTTTCAATTTCAATCGATACATTCAAGACAGGTAAAGTTTCAGAAGCACAACTTGTTGAAGCGGTTAGAGCAAACTTTGATTTACGACCAGCAGGTATCATTAAAATGTTAGATTTAAAACATCCTATATATAAACAAACAGCAGCATATGGTCACTTTGGTAGAACTGATGTACTATTACCTTGGGAAAAATTAGACAAAGTGAACGTATTAAAAGATGCTGTTCAAAGTTAATAAACGCTTTAAATAATATTATAAGAAATTGTCGAAATTAAGGACTGTTTCTATTATAATTAGACATACTGATAGATTAAAGGAGCGTTGATTTAATGAATTCACTTGGACCAATTGAAATTGGTTTAATCATAGCCATTGTAGTTGCAGCGATTTGTTTAATTCTATTTTTAGTTACACTTAAAAGTAAAAATAATATTAAGCAAAAGACAAAAGAAGAATACGACCTCAAAGAAAAACAAATGAAAGCGTCTCATGACGAAGCACTTGAAAAAGAGCGCATACAAAATAAAAAGCAAGTTACTAAACAAAAAGAAGATTTTGATGCAACTGTCAGCGGTAAAGACCGTGAAATTGATGCCTTAAAACTATTCTCTAAGAATAAAAGTGAATATGTGACAGATATGCGTTTAATTGGTATTAGAGAGCGTTTAGTAAAAGAAAAACGTATCAGACCTGAAGATATGCATATCATGGCAAATATCTTCCTTCCAAGTAATGAGTTTAATGATATTGAACGTATTAGTCACCTTGTACTTACACGTACTGGCCTATATATTATAGATTCGCAATTATTAAAAGGACATGTATATCAAGGCATAAGTGGTAATCAATTTAACGAATTACCAATGATGGAACAAATCTTTAACACGTTAGATTTAGATGCTAAGTCACCACAAACGTTAGTACTTGATCAAAATGAGGATAAAGCATCATTGTCATTCGTTAATTATTCTGAACAGCTTGCTGCGATAGAGAAATTAGCGTCAGATTTACAAACTCAGTTGGGTGCGAAATATACGCCAACAGCGATTTTATATTTCAATCCGAAACATGATGGAGACGTCACAATTTCAAATTATGCACAAAGTTCAAGTGTTAAAGTACTCGTAGGACCTGATCAATTAGATGAGTTCTTCAATAAGTTTGTGTTCCATGGACGTATTCAATATAATGTGGATGAATTACAAGATGTTATGGACAAAATTGAATCATTTAATTAATTTCTAATCTGATATAACAAACATATCAATCAGCTACTTTGCAAATTCGCAGTAGCTGATTGAACTGAAAAGACGCTTAAATTAAGCGCTTCTCGATTATTGTTATTCTTGCGGGAGTGGAGCAACGAATTTAAAAAGAATTCTGTTCCATTCCCGTTTTTAAATGGTTTAAATAAGGGAATAAGATAATACATATTTTAAAGAAAAGGGGTACCGTGAATGGAAACAATTGAATTTTACAATGGTCACACAATGCCTAAAGTTGGTATTGGAACGTTTAGAGTAGAAAATAATGATGAATGTAGAGAAGCGGTTAAGCACGCAATCGTTTCTGGTTATCGTAGTATTGATACAGCTAAAGTTTATGGTAATGAAGAACAAGTCGGTTTAGGAATCCAGGATGGTTTAGTTGCTACAGGTCTAGAACGTAAAGACTTATTTATTACATCTAAACTATATTTTGAAGATTTTGGTCGAGAAAATGTAGCAAAAGCCTATGAAACAAGCATCAACAAGCTAGGCTTGGATTATTTAGACTTATACCTTGTGCATTGGCCTGGTACGAATGAGGCAATCATGATAGATACTTGGAAAGGTATGGAAGATTTATATAAAGATGATAAGGTTAAAAATATTGGCGTAAGTAATTTTAATGCAGAACACTTTGAAGCATTATTAGCTCAAGTTTCTATCAAACCTGTGATCAACCAAGTGGAATTTCATCCATATTTCACGCAAAAGGCATTACGTAAATATTTAGAAGTGCAAAATATTCACATGGAGTCATGGTCACCATTTATGAATGCTCAAATTTTAGATGATGAAACGTTGAACCAAATTGGTAAAGAAGTGAATAAAACTGCAGCTCAAGTCGTGATACGATGGAATATACAACATGGTGTTATCGTGATTCCTAAATCAGTCACGCCACAAAGAATAGAAGAGAATATCAATGTCTTTGACTTTGAATTAACTGATGAACAAATGGAACGAATTGACAATTTAAATAAAGACCAACGTATTGGTCCTAATCCAGAAACATTCGAGGGCTAATAGTTAACTAAAAACACTTCATTGTTAAAAGCTTTAAAACTTTTAACAATGAAGTGTTTTATAATATGAAACCTACATAGCATGACATAAATCCTACGATAAATTGTAAAATGGAATAACTCAAAAAACGAATCGGTTTAAAATGTGGATACAATAATTGGACAAGTTCATGTGATAGAGTTGAAAAAGTTGTTAAACCACCAAGAAAGCCAGCGATAAACAACATTGAAAACCACTGATGATTCATAGCGATTCCGAATACGAACCCGATTAAAAAACTGCCTACAATATTGACGATTAACGTAGCAACGAGTATAGGTGAAGAAACCTTACTATTAATGAAATCTGATAGCCAAGCTCTCACGACAGCACCTAAACCTCCGCCAACCATAACAAGCACTAAATTAATCATACACGTGCCCCTCCAAATTTAACGCCTAACCAACAGCATAAGATGCCTCCAACGTAACTTAATAATCCATATAAACATAGCAATATGAAATGATGATCATGAAACATAGTAACTAACTCGAATTGGAAGGTTGAGAAGGTTGTTAACGCACCTAATAACCCCGTAGTTAATCCTTTTTTTAGCATGGGCTTATGTTTGAAACATTGTATGGTTAGAGATGACAAATATCCCATTAATAATGCACCAACTAAATTTGCGACTAACGTCCCAATAGGAAAGCTAGATCCCGTATTCAATGTTGATAAGATGTATCTCAATAATGCACCAACCATACCACCGATAAACACAAATAAATATTGCATTTTGTCACACCTATTTCTTGTTTTATTACAATTAAATCATTATTCTGTCATATCCACTCGATTACGAAATAATACCAAACGTTTTGATTGAAGCAAAGATATGGAATACAATTACGAATAAAATAATGATTGGTAAAATTTTACTAGCAATTCTAATCCAGCCTTGTTTATCGCCTAAATGTTTGATTGCTTTATCTGAAAAGATAATCGAAGCAACTAAAACAATAACATTAACAATACTACAGGCAATGAGTAGATATTTAACAGAATTAATTTGCTGACTTAATAGTGGATTAAATGTATTAAAATAAAAGCTTATTATGAGTAAAATCACTGAGATATAGAAGTATTTTTTTGGCTTAGACATTGTGTTCCTCCTACCTAATTTCATTTAATCATATTACCACATTTTAATTATAATTTAATAGTGACTCGTCAATTTTGAATTTTATTTTCATTAAAAGGCAAAACATTCGCTTAGAAATTCTAAGAATGATATAAATAATTTATAAATATTTTATTGTTACGGCATAGTATATTCATCATAAGAACATGCGTACATACATATAAATTCCATTGTGATGTAACTTAACTATCATCGTAATTGAAATTAAAGGAGGAAGAAATACAATGACAAAATTAAATGTACAAGTATTTGCAGATGGTGCAGACATTGAACAAATGAAAGCAGCTTATAAGAATAAAGAAGTAGATGGGTTCACTACAAATCCTAGTTTAATGGCGAAAGCAGGTGTAACGGATTACAAAACATTTGCAGAAGAAGCAGTTAAAGCGATTCCAGATGCATCAATTTCATTTGAAGTGTTCGCAGATGATTTAGAAACAATGGAGAAAGAAGCTGAAATTTTAAAACAATACGGTGATAATGTATTTGTTAAAATTCCAGTGGTTAACACAAAAGGTGAATCAACTATCCCATTAATTAAAAAGTTATCTGCTAACAATGTGCATTTAAACGTAACAGCAGTATACACAATTGAACAAGTTAAAGAAATTACAGAAGCAGTCACTGCAGGTGTACCTACATATATTTCAGTGTTTGCTGGAAGAATTGCGGATACAGGTGTAGATCCATTACCTTTAATGAAAGAATCAGTTGACGTTGCCCACAGTAAAGAAGGTGTATTATTATTATGGGCAAGTTGCCGTGAACTATTTAATGTCATTCAAGCTGATAAAATTGGTGCCGACATCATTACATGTCCTGCCGATGTAGTGAAGAAAGTGAATACGAATTTAGGGCGAGATATTAATGAATTATCAGTAGATACGGTTAAAGGATTTACTAAAGATATTCAAAGCTCAGGGCTATCTATTCTTTAAGCATAATTAAATTTAACAACTGACTCCGTAGCATTAGATAGTGTTAAGACATTCTATAAGTCAATGGTATTAACGTATTAGAGTGTAGAATGATATTAACAATATCAGAAACATAGCTACGGGGTATTTTTATATTAATAAGAGATACTATTCCAACTTATTTCTAAATGTCAACGTCGTTAAAATTTTAAAAAGAAATAATTTAAAAAGGAGATAACCACAAGTATGAAACGAACAGATTTTGAAGAGAAAGTAAAAAAACAATTGTGGTTTTTGAATAAGAAAGAAAAAAAGCAATTACATAATAGTTTAGCGGAATATCGCCATGAAGTTGAGCGTCAAGAAGGGGAAATTCAGACAAAGCAGTATCGTAAACCTATTCATTATGCGAATCAATTTCTGAAAAATAATGTGTTTCAACAAAAAGAAGTAGCAAGTACTACATTACTTCTTTTACTCATTAGTATGGTGCTTATTTACGCTTTCTTACTTGGCTTATTTTTAACAGGATTTATTACGAGTTTAACTGCAGTCAATTATTTTATCAATCCACAGGTATCAATGCCAATATTGAATGTCGTCCTAATTTTAATTGGTGCAATACTATTGGCTATCGTAAGTTTAATGCTGATTAAATCAGTTACTGCATTTTTCACTAAAAAGTTACTTGAATACAAATTTAATAAATCTGCATAGTTTTTTGCATTAAATGAAATAATAAAGTACTCTCTTGCCACTTTTTATAAATTAAAGTGTAGGGTTCATCAACACGTAATTGGATATTATTATCAAATGTTATGATTACGCCATCTTTATTTGATGTTAACCCTATAATGTTCAATGCATTAATATAAGTTTGCAAAGGTGCACGTTGATGTTTAATAGGGAACAGTACGGCTTTGTCAGATATATATAAAGGTACAAGTTTATGAATCGCTAACAATCGTTTCGCTAACTTTAATCTTTGTGAATACGATTGATTATGTTGTTCAAAATAATACATCAGTACTTTTTTTATAGGACGAATTGTAATATTAAGTGCAACACTAATAAAATTTCATAAAAAAG
>NZ_JAESMI010000134.1:0-16032 GCF_017893095.1 Staphylococcus sp. GDX8P80P
ATTTATAAATTCATTCGAAAAAACATATTAAGATTAGCTGTGAAGAAATCTATGACGATAGATTTTTTTCACAGCTATTTTTTATAGTTGTAGAGAGAGTGGGACAGAATTCTTTTAAATTCGTCGTCCACTCCCAGCTTGCTTAGTTTGTAGAATTTCTTAGTGAAATTCTCTTTGTTGGGGCCCCGCCCGCAAGGATGACTAGAACTGAGAAAAGCTTGACTTAAGCGTCTTCTCAGTTCAGTCAACTACTGCGAATTTGCAAATTAGCTTTATTATATTATTTATGTCCCAGCCTCGCTATTGTTATAGTTTATTAAATAAAGCTAACATGTACACCCTCAGGTGCATTGTATTGATTATCTGTTGGCGTTAATTTACCTGTATGTGTATCTCTATTGAATACGGTAATGTCGTAATTTCCTTCTTGATGGGCACATACTAAGTAGTCATCTGATTCAGTTATATTAAAATCTCTAGGAAATTGGTCCCCACTTTTAACAATTTCTACTGGGTTTAGTCCAGCACCATCATCTGTAATCGTGAAAACAGCAATACTATCATGACCGCGATTACTAATATATAGCGATTGTTGATCATGAGATAATCGGACAGCAGCTAGTTTAGTATCTTCATCGAAATCTTCTGGAATCGTTAAATGACGTTCTATTTCTTTAAATTCGCCATCCTCATACTTAGCAACACTTACATAATTAGATAATTCATGAACAATGTATGCATATTCGCCATTATTATGAAAAGCAATGTGTCTAGGACCATCTTGATCTTTAAATTGAGACACTTTATACTCTTTTAAGCCTTCACTACTATATTCATACGTGACAACACGATCAGTACCTAAATCCGTAGCTACAACGTATTTACCGTCAGGTGTTTCATTTAAATAATGGACATGTGAATGCTCTTGGCGTTCGTGACTACCAAGTGGATAGTCGTGGTGCAATTCTTGAATTAACTTAACAATTTCACCTGTATCTTTATTTAATTGATATATTCTAGCAATACCAGCGCCGTACACCGCTTCAAACAAGAAATTATGATCTGTGGATACTGAAATATAACAGCCTGTACCCGCTTCAGATGCTAAGCATTTATTGATTAATGTTAGTGCACCTGAATGGTCTTTTTTAAATGCTGCTACTCCACAATGTGTCCCCTCTTTCGTAATGGCATATAAATAATCGTCGGTTTGTGCAAGGTAGGTTGATGCTTCAATTTCATAACCCGTATTAACAGCACTAATGTGACCATTATCTTCATTTAATTCGAATAAATAAATCCCTTTACCCTCTTTTTTCGTATATGAACCGATATAACCCTTAGTTGTCATCAGTATACCTCCTAAGTTCTAGTTATCTTTATTTTATTAAAAGAAGGGGCACTATGACAATTATTCTTAATCGCTCTAAACCATTCATTAAAAAGAAAAACCAGTAACCTCAAAATTGAAGTTACTGGTACTATTACGCAAATTACGCGTTATTACTTTCAATATCTGAAACAATTTCTTTTGTTTTTCTTTCGATATCTTCAAAGTCTTTTTTGAAGATGTAAGCAAATGCTACAACACCTACACCAACGACTACTGATGTAATAACTACTAAGCTTAATAAGAATTTGAATAAACCTTTAATTAAATCCCACATGTATGTTTCACCTCTAAATAGAAATAAGTATGTTTACAATATTATATATTATCATACTTACTGTTATCATTAAATAGATACCTTTTTTCGTCTTATAATAATCATTAAAAAATAAATTTCAAAAACTTCATAAGTTTTCAATTGTACATTAGTTTAATACATCCACCAAGCTTTTACTTTGTTATATACTTTTAAATAAGCGTCCTGAAACATAGTACCCCTCCTTGTTTTTTAAATTTTTCTTGCTATCATGTTCAGTATAATAATAATTATATTAGTTTTCAATTAATGCTATTTTACAATATTTAGAATTTTCAGGAGGCCTTCTCATGCAACAAGTGAAATCAGATATAATGACGTTTAAAGGATCTCATTATGATTTAGGGGTCAAAACAGCGCTATGGCTAAAACAAACGCCTTTACTAGAAAATCGTGAACGTGAATGGAAAAAACGTATGCCCCGATTTGATATAGATGTTAATGAAACTTATTCAGTTTTTCAAACATATGCACCCCAAATTTGGGAAGAAATTATGGGAATGCAAGAAGTACTGAATCTACCTACAAAACAAATGATATTAAATTTTGCACATTATCGTTTCACAGATTTAAAAGAAAGTGGATGTACTGTATTTCAAGGTAAGGATTTTATGGTCCGCAATTATGATTATCATCCTGCCACATACGATGGGAGATATTTATTATTCCAACCTAATGACGGTGGGCTAGCGCAAATTGGGCCTACGTCTAGAGTGACAGGTCGCATGGATGGTATGAATGAAGCTGGTTTGACGATGGGCTATAACTTTATGCATCGTAAACACCCTGCTAATGGCTTTGTATGTTATATGATTGGACGCCTTGTTTTAGAATATTGCAGAGATGTAGATGAAGCTGTTAAATTCTTAAACGAACTTCCACATAGAAGCTCATTTAGTTATATTTTAATGGACAAAAAGCTTAATCATGCCATCGTTGAAGTAACACCACGTTCATTTGATGTTAGATATGATAAAGTATGTACAAATCATTTCGAAGTCTTAACACATGAGAATCGAAATTACACGAAAGAATCACGTGAACGGTTAGAACGTACTATTTCTCAAACTTCACAATCCCTAGATAAACATACAGCCTTTAAATTATTTAATGATCCGAAGTTCGAAATTTATAGCAAATTATTTAGAAGTTGGTCAGGTACAATACATACTTCAATGTATGAACCACAAAACTTAACCGCTTGGATGACATTAGGTGAAAATCAAGCCCCGACTTCAATTAATTTTCAATCATGGCTTGATGGACATGAACTGGACATTCAGCAATTTAAAGGTCAAATTGATACCGATTTAACTTTCGCTAATTATTAAAAAAGAGGCTGGGAGATAAATAATATAATGAAGCTATTTTGCAAATGCGCAGTAGCTGACTGAACTGAGAAGGCGCTTTAATCAAGCTTTTCTCAGTTCTAGTCACCCTTGCGGAGGTGGGCGGGGCCCCAACACAAAAAATCACGAAAGTGATTTTACAAGCTAAGCAAGTTGGGGTCGGGGTCCCAGCAAAGAGAATTTCATCAAGAAATTCTACAAGCAAAGCAAGGTGGGAGTCGGGGCCCCAGCAAAGAGAATTTCACTAAGAAATTCTAAAAGCAAAGCAAGCTGGGAGTAGACAACGAATTTAAAAAGAATTCTGTCCCACTCCCTTCTTCATTTTGCCGTTTAATTTTATAATTCTTTAAATGTTTCTATAATCAGATAAATATTAAGGAAGCTTAGTATAATGATTAAACTCCAAGCACATATATTTACCCATTTTTTATTTTGAAATGGTCCCATTAATGTTTTATTACTAGTGGCTAATTGTAACGGTATTAATGAGAAGGGTAATGCAATACTTAAGAAGACTTGAGAAAATACGAGCAATTGTTCCATTTTAGATTCGTTACCCCGAAAAATAATAAGACATACTAAAACAGGGATGACGGCTAAACTTCTTGTGATTAGTCGTCTCATCCAATTTGGAATGGATAATTTTAAGAAACCTTCCATCGCTATTTGACCTGCAAGTGTACCAGTGATAGTTGAATTTTGACCAGAAGCTAACAATGCTACTGCGAATAAAGTGCTCATAATACTCCCCATCACAACACCTAAGACAGGTTGCGTTCTTAATGCGTGATATAAATCATAAAAGCCACCTAAATTATTCGAATTGACACCATAAAATAGGGCGGCGCCAAGAACGAGTAATAAACAGTTTACAATAAATGCGATACTTAATTGTATATTAGAATCAATCGTTGCATATTTAATCGCTTGGGCTTTATCAGTAAGGCTGTGACGATTATATTTTCGTGATTGCACGATTGATGAATGCAAATATAAATTATGAGGCATAATCGTAGCGCCAATAATACCTAATGCAATATACAGAATATTATGATCAGTAATAATTTGATGATGAGGAATAAAGCCATTAAGTATTTCAATTGTATTCGGTGATGAGATGAAGACTTCAAATACAAAAATCATAAGTACAGTAAAAATTAATGTACCGACGATTGCTTCAATCTTACGAAAGCCGAACTTCATTATAAAAAGTAACAAAAATACGTCCAAAACTGTAATCAATGCGCCGATGATTAAAGGTATATCGAAAAGTAAATCTAAAGCGATAGCACTTCCAATTACTTCGGCAATATCAGTCGCAATGATTGCAAGCTCAGCGATAATCCAAAATATAATTGCAGTCGGTTTATTTAAATAATGACGTGTCATTTGTGCCAAATCTTTATCAGTTGCGATACCTAAGCGAACAGTCATACTTTGCAATAACATTGCTGACAAACTTGAAATCAAAATGATAAATAGTAAGGTATAACCAAATTGTGCGCCACCTTGCATTGATGTAATCCAATTTCCTGGATCCATATAGCCTACTGCTACAAGTAAGCCTGGACCTAGAAATGCTAAAAATTTTTGACTCGTACGTTGTGTACCATTAAATTCGATTGTGCTATTAATTTCATCTAAACTACGTTGTTCATTGTTGTCTTTTACACCCATGATAAAACTCCTTCAAACTATATGTTTTATAATAATCCAACTTTATTTTTAGGTCAACCTAATAAATTCAAAGTAAAAAATTAAGGGAGTGGGTTAGGACGCTTATCACATTCGTCTTCCCACTCCCAAGTTACTTCGATTATTAAATTGCTTCATATAATGTTTTTTAGTTTCCGCTAGTACGGATGATGAATGTTGAGAAGAGCAATTATTTAAGCATCTTCTCAATTCAGTCAGATACTGCGTCTGTACTACCTAGTTCACTTATTACATACGCTTATATCATAATGACAACAATTAAAATAACGTTAAACGTTGAGTTTATTCATAGAATTTTAAAAATTCATCAAACGTTTCTTTTACGAAAGCTAAAAATGCCTTATCCGATTTTAATTCAACATCATTAGGAGAGAGTGTACGTGAAACAAAAAATTCTCCCTTTTTAACATGTTTCACACGATCAATCGCTTGGTGTAATTCATCATCACTTAAATCTTTAATGTAAGATTTTTCAGGTTTCATATGATCTAAACTTACTTGATAATCTTCAGGTAAATGTTTAAGTGTATCAAAGTGTTTATCAAATACTTTCACACGTTCAGCTTTATCTTTACCTTCATGCATAACGCCAAACATTAAAAATAAATGGTCTTTAAATAAACCAATTTGGAAATGAGGTAGCATCTTATATCCACGTTTATTAGGAGCAAAAGCAACCCACGTATCTACAGGTGGGTTTACACTTCTACGTGCATGTTTTGCAACGTGAGCATAAAAGGTTTCTCCAGTTTGAGAGGTGAAATATTCACTAAAATAATCCCCTAATTGATGAAGTTGTGGACGTATGTACTCATTTAATGCTTCCATTCGAGCATCTAAGCCTTCAACTTCAAACGCTTTGAAATCTTTAGGTTTAAATGTATATTGTGTCATTAGCGTTGCTCCTTTTCAGAAAATAATTTACCGTTATTGTAGCACAGAATGACTGAATCTATCCAAATGATGAATTGAGATTATTTGCGTTTAAACTCATTATAATAAGGTATACAAAGATGTATAGATTATATTGACTAAAATTCTGTATAATAGGAAACAACAGGAGATGATGATATGTCACTATACGAATTTGCTCAAGGTTTGATATTAGAAGCGGGTAATAAAGTAAGATTTATGATGAAAGAAGAACTAAGTATTGAAACGAAGTCAAACCCGAATGATCTAGTTACGAATGTGGATAAAGCAACTGAGAATTATATTTATGATGCCATACTAAGAAATTATCCTGATCATCGTGTAATTGGTGAAGAAGGACATGGTCATAATATGGAAGACGTCAAAGGTGTAGTATGGGTTGTCGATCCAATTGACGGAACGCTCAATTTTGTTCACCAGCAAGAAGGCTTTGCGATATCAATAGGTATCTATCGTGATGGTAAGCCATATGCCGGATTAGTCTATGACGTGATGAAAGATGTCCTCTATCATGCGAAAGTGGGCGAAGGCGCATTTGAGAATAAACATGAATTAAAACCATTAAATGATACGCATTTAAAGCAAAGCTTAATAGGTATTAATCCCAATTGGATTACCAAACCTAAAATGGGGCCAATCTTTTCAGAAATTGTAAATCAAGCAAGAAGTTGTAGAGCATTTGGAAGTGCAGCTTTAGAAATTATAAGTGTTGCTAAGGGACAATTGGCTGCATATATTACGCCAAGGTTGCAACCTTGGGATTTTGCAGGTGGCTTAATTATTTTAAATGAAGTTAATGGCGTTGGAAGTAATTTATTAGGTGAACCACTGACAATAGAAAGTGCTAATTCTGTTCTAGTTGGAAATAAGACGACGCATAATGAAATTTTGGTTGATTATTTAAATCCGAATAACGCCGTTTTAACAGAATTGCATCAACGTTTCAAAAAATAAAAAATGTCTCGGTCAGTCAACTTTGAAAGATGTGCATCTTCCAAATGGTACTACCGAGACATTTTTATTATATTAAAGCCAGTCATTTTCACGGTACTTCTTTTTAAGCGTGAAACCAGCGCCAAAAGTTGCAATGAAAAGTATAAATGTTAAAATCATCATTGGAATACTACCAGCACCAACGCTGAAACTAAAAAGCACTAAAAATATTACTGCTATAATTGATAGCAACCAAAATATACCTTTAGACTTAGGTTTTTCCATCCCATACCCCACCTTTTTGTTATCTTTTACTAATAATATGATATAATAAAAAAGTTGTAATTAAAAGTGGGAGTTTACTCGAGAAAGGAATTATAAAATGACTAATAGAAGAGAAGATGTACGTAATATTGCAATCATTGCGCACGTTGACCATGGTAAAACTACATTAGTAGATGAATTACTTAAACAATCTGGTATTTTCAGAGAGAACGAACATGTTGACGAAAGAGCAATGGACTCTAATGATTTAGAAAGAGAACGTGGTATTACAATTCTTGCTAAAAATACTGCGATTGACTATAAAGGTACAAGAATAAACATCTTAGATACACCTGGACATGCTGACTTTGGTGGCGAAGTAGAACGTATTATGAAAATGGTAGACGGTGTTGTACTTGTTGTCGATGCTTATGAAGGTACAATGCCTCAAACACGTTTTGTGCTTAAAAAAGCACTAGAACAAGACTTAAAACCTGTTGTGGTTGTAAATAAAATTGATAAACCATCAGCAAGACCTGAAGGCGTAGTGGATGAAGTATTAGATTTATTCATCGAGTTAGAAGCAAATGATGAACAATTAGATTTCCCAGTAGTATATGCATCTGCTGTAAATGGTACTGCTAGTCTTGATTCAGAAAAACAAGATGAAAACATGCAGTCTTTATATGAAACAATTATTGATTATGTACCTGCACCAATCGACAATCATGATGAACCGTTACAATTCCAAGTCGCATTATTGGATTATAATGACTACGTAGGACGTATTGGTATCGGACGTGTATTCAGAGGTAAAATGCGCGTAGGTGACAACGTATCGCTTATTAAATTAGATGGAACTGTTAAGAATTTCCGTGTAACTAAAATCTTTGGTTACTTTGGCTTGAAACGTGAAGAAATCGAAGAAGCACAAGCGGGTGATTTAATTGCGGTTTCAGGAATGGAAGATATTAACGTCGGAGAAACAGTGACACCAACTGATCATCAAGAAGCATTACCTGTGTTACGTATTGATGAACCAACACTTGAAATGACATTCAAAGTAAATAATTCACCATTTGCTGGCCGTGAAGGTGACTATGTTACAGCACGTCAAATCCAAGAACGTTTAGATCAACAACTTGAAACAGACGTTTCATTAAAAGTAACACCAACTGATTCTCCAGACACATGGGTAGTTGCAGGACGTGGTGAATTACATTTATCTATCTTAATTGAGAATATGAGACGTGAAGGATTTGAACTTCAAGTATCTAAACCACAAGTTATTTTACGTGAAATTGATGGTGTTCTAAGTGAACCATTTGAACGCGTTCAATGTGAAGTGCCTTCTGAAAATGCAGGATCAGTCATTGAATCTCTAGGTGCACGTAAAGGTGAAATGTTAGATATGTCAACAACTGATAATGGGTTAACACGACTTATCTTTATGGTACCAGCACGTGGTATGATTGGTTATACAACTGAATTTATGTCTATGACTCGTGGATATGGTATTATTAACCATACTTTCGAAGAATTTAGACCTCGTGTTAAAGCACAAATTGGTGGTCGTCGTAATGGTGCATTAATTTCTATGGACCAAGGTCAAGCAACAGCATATGCGATCATCAACTTAGAAGATCGTGGTGTAAACTTCATGGAACCAGGTACGGAAGTTTATGAAGGTATGATTGTTGGTGAACATAACCGTGAAAATGATTTAACAGTAAACATTACTAAAGCAAAACATCAAACAAACGTACGTTCAGCTACTAAAGACCAAACACAAACAATGAACCGTCCAAGAATTCTTACACTTGAAGAAGCGTTAGAATATATTAATGATGATGAATTAGTTGAAGTAACGCCTCAAAGTATTCGTCTAAGAAAGAAAATTTTAAATAAATCATTACGTGAAAAAGAAGCTAAACGTGTGAAACAAATGATGCAAGAAGAATAAGCATCGTTAAAATCTAAAGTATAATTTAGAGTACTTTATGCAAAAACCAGTAAATGTGTACTAAGCATCATTTACTGGTTTTTTAGTTTGTGTATTTTACAGGATGACTAGAACTGAGAAAAGCTTGATTTAAGTGCCTTCTCAGTTCAGTCAGCTACTGCGAATTTGCTAAGTAGCATGATTATATTATTTATGTCCCAGACTGATTTGTTTTGAGAAATAAAAGTTTTTTAATCAATTATAGATAATTACAATCCATCATTTGGATTAAAGTTTACTGTGTGGTGTGTATTCAGACGTTGCTTTGGTCTATCTAGACGACTTTTACAATCATCACACATAAATGTTCTGATTGGATTATTGCGAAGTCGTTTGGCTTCAACCGTATGTTCATCAATTAAAACCTTCGTATCACAAATTATACATTGTACTTCACGCAAATTAGATCACCTCTATATGCGTAACATATTTAAATTCATACGTGTAATCTTTCTCATCTGGGTTATAAACAAAGCTATCTACAGCGTTATCATCATACATTCGTTTACCGTCTTTCGCAAATTGGAAGAACAGATAAGGTAACAAGTCAATTGGCACTTCAATAGCATCATTTTCATTAAATAATTTAATTGCAGTCGCATTGTCTTGCGGTTCTGCATTTTTGAAGAAAGGTGTCATATTGATAGCGAAAGAATCTTCTAATACAGAACGTTTACGATATTTTATCTCTGAATTTAAAGTTGGAGGATTTGTTTGTCCTTCAAGAATGGCTCTGTTCCATTCACGATTATCTTCAAATTTAATAGGTTTCGTTCCTTCAAACACACCGCTTTCAATATCTTCGATCTTTACTTTTCTATCATCGAATATCCAAGTTGTACTATCTAAAGTGATAGGGAACTTGACTAAGCCTTTGATTTGAATCATTTTTTGCCCACTCCCTAATTTCGTTCTAGTCATTATTTTATCACAATTAAATTCATGTATTCACTGAATAAACTTGCTTTTTAAAAAGTAGTAAGATAAACTTTTGATATGAAGATATTTAATGATAGGGGGAGTATGTGATGCCGAAGCAAACGAAAATGAGTAACGTGGCTTATGAGCAATTAAATCAAGATGCTGATAGAATCTTACATTTAATTAAAGTTCAAATGGATAATTTAACTTTACCTTCGTGCCCGTTATATGAAGAAGTTCTCGACACACAAATGTTTGGTTTACAAAAAGAAGTTGACTTTGCGGTTAAACTTGGTTTAGTCAATAAAGAAGACGGCAAAAATTTAATGCTACGTTTAGAAAAAGAATTATCTAAACTTCATGAAGCATTTACTAATGTAAAATAACTATCGATTAAATATATAAGTGAATTTTAATGATTTGCTTTTTCATTTATAAATTGAGTTAATTGTAATATTTACTACATATAAATTATCTCACTATAGTGACTGAAATATTATGTTTATAATATTTTCAGTCATTTTATGTTTTAAGCGCTTTATCAAATTTAAGACTGAAATTGTAGGTTAATTAGATGTATCTCTAATCAGTTTATATTTGTTAAATAATGTGCACAAAGTATATAATAGTTTAGACAGAAATTATGTTTAAACGTAATAGTATTGACCATAGTTTTAAAAATCTAGAATTGGATGATCATTTTTATGAGTAATTTAAAAAATATATTTCGATACATAGGTAGAACTGCTAAGTTCATCGATTATCCATTATTAATTACATACGTTATTTTGTGTCTCTTTGGTTTGATTATGGTATATAGTGCAAGTATGGTTGCAGCAACTAAAGGGACGTTAACAGGTGGACTTGAAGTATCTGGTACGTATTTCTACAATAGACAGCTTATATACGTTATTATGAGTTTTATTGTCGTATTCTTTATCGCTTTTATGCTGAATATTAAAATATTACAACAAGCAAAAACACAGAAGTGGATCATGATAATCATCTTCGTGTTACTATTTTTAACACTTATTGTAGGTAAAAATATTAACGGTTCTAAGAGTTGGATAAATCTTGGATTTATGAACTTACAAGCATCAGAATTGTTGAAAATTGCATTCATATTATATATTTCATATGTGATCAGTCGAAAATTACCACAAGTAAGAGAGAAGATTAAAGTTATCGCTGCGCCACTTGTGTTGATAGTTGTATGTCTATTTTTAGTATTATTACAGGGTGATATAGGACAGACATTGCTCATCATGATAATCATTGTTTCTATGTTTATTTTTGCTGGTATAGGTGTTCAGAAAATAGTCAAAGGCCCCGTCTTACTTATCGTTGGTAGTTTCGTTGGTATTGCTTTACTCTTTGTAGCAAGCGGTATGATGCCACACTATTTGAAAGCCCGTTTTAGTACACTAATGAACCCATTCAGTTCTGAAGCTGGTACAGGTTACCATTTGACCAATTCATTAATGGCAATAGGTAATGGTGGTTTATTTGGACGCGGATTAGGTAATGGTATTATGAAACTTGGCTATTTGCCAGAGGCACATACTGACTTTATTTTCGCAGTCATTTGTGAAGAACTTGGTTTAGTAGGTGGATTATTTGTAATTTGCTTATTATTCTTTATCGTTTATCGCGCTTTCGTATTAGCTACTAAAACGCCATCTTATTTTTATAAATTAATTTGTGTAGGTGTTGCAAGTTATATCGGAAGTCAGACGTTTGTCAATTTAGGTGGTATTTCAGCAACTATCCCATTAACGGGTGTTCCATTACCATTTATAAGTTTTGGAGGTTCATCAATGTTAAGTTTAAGTATTGCAATGGGTCTATTATTGCTAGTTGCCAAACAAATTAAAATGGACGAAAAACGATCTCAAAAAGCTAAGAATCAAAAAATTGGTTTAACTAGATAAAGCTAATAATATAAACGCTACCTTTACATGAACATATAATTAGAGTTCATGTAAAGGTTTTTTACATTTTTATGAAAAAATATTATAAAACGTCGATGTCGGTGGAGTATTATCTATTAAAGTGATAATATAAAGTTATGACTAATGATAATTTTTTCTGATGATACTCTGAGCATGCGTTTCAGAAAAGGGTATATATGCAATACTTATTTTCAAGCATTATTAGTACTTTACTATTTTTTATAACTCACATTTCATAAATAAAGATAGCTTTATTATTTGAGTTAGTATAAAATTTTATTATCTAATTAGTTAGAATATTCAAATTTTAAAAGGGGAGTGCCTTTTTTGAAAAATATAAAAAAATTATTAGTAGCAAACCGTGGCGAAATTGCAATCAGAATATTTAGGGCAGCAACAGAATTAAATATTAAAACCGTGGCAATTTATTCGAACGAAGATAAAAATGCTTTACATAGATATAAAGCTGACGAATCTTATTTAGTGGGCAAAGATTTGGGGCCAGCTGAGAGTTATTTGAACATTGAACGTATCATCGATGTGGCGAAACGAGCTGGTGTGGATGCAATTCATCCTGGTTATGGCTTCTTAAGTGAGAATGAACAATTTGCACATCGTTGTGAAGAAGAAGGTATTAAATTTATTGGTCCACACTTAGAGCATTTGGATATGTTTGGGGATAAAGTTAAAGCGAGAACGACTGCGATTAAAGCTAACTTACCAGTCATTCCTGGTACTGATGGACCAATTGAAAGTTTCGAAGCGGCCAAAGCATTTGCTAAAGATGCTGGTTTTCCTTTAATGATTAAAGCCACTAGTGGTGGTGGTGGTAAAGGGATGCGTATTGTTCGTGAAGAAAGAGAATTGGAGGATGCGTTTCACCGTGCCAAATCTGAAGCGGAAAAATCTTTTGGGAACAGTGACGTTTATATTGAAAGATACATAGACAATCCGAAACATATAGAAGTACAAATTATTGGTGATGAATATGGTAATATTGTGCATTTGTATGAACGTGATTGTTCGGTACAACGTCGTCATCAGAAAGTTGTAGAAGTGGCCCCTTCAGTAGGATTATCTCATGATTTAAGAGAACGAATTTGTGATGCGGCACTACAATTGATGAATAATATCAAATATGTGAATGCGGGTACTGTAGAATTCTTAGTATCAGGCGACGAGTTCTTCTTTATCGAAGTTAATCCTCGTGTACAAGTAGAGCATACAATAACTGAGATGATTACAGGTATAGATATTGTTAAAACTCAAATTTTAGTTGCTAATGGTGCTAATTTGTTTGATGAACGTATTTCTATGCCTCAACAAGAAGACATTCAATCATTAGGTTATGCCATTCAATGTCGTATTACGACTGAGGACCCAACCAATGATTTTATGCCAGATTCAGGTACAATTATCGCATATCGTTCAAGTGGCGGCTTTGGTGTACGATTAGATGCTGGAGATGGCTTCCAAGGTGCAGAGATATCTCCGTATTACGACTCATTGTTAGTTAAATTATCGACACACGCGGTTACGTTTAAACAAGCTGAAGAAAAGATGGAACGTTCACTTCGCGAGATGCGTATCCGTGGTGTGAAAACGAATATTCCGTTTCTAATTAATGTGATGCGAAATGATCAATTCCGCAGTGGAGATTATACAACTAAATTTATCGAACAAACGCCTGAATTATTTAATATTGCACCTACACTTGACCGTGGTACTAAAACACTTGAATATATCGGTAATGTCACAATTAATGGTTTCCCAAATGTTGAAAAGAGACCTAAACCTGATTATGAATCAACAACGATACCTCAAGTGTCTCACAGACAAATTAATTCATTGAATGGTACAAAGCAGTTACTTGATAACGAAGGACCAAGAGCAGTTGCGAATTGGGTTCGTGAACAAAAAGATGTATTGGTAACTGATACTACATTTCGTGATGCACATCAATCGCTTTTAGCAACACGTGTGCGTACTAAAGATATGATGAATATTGCCTCTAAAACAGCTGAAGTATTTAAAGATAGTTTCTCTTTAGAAATGTGGGGAGGCGCAACGTTTGATGTCGCGTATAACTTTTTAAAGGAAAATCCATGGGAACGACTTGAAAGATTACGTAAAGCCATTCCAAATATTTTGTTCCAAATGTTATTACGCGCTTCAAATGCAGTCGGTTATAAAAACTATGCCGATAATGTAATTGAAAAGTTTGTAAAAGAAAGTGCAAATGCAGGCGTAGATGTCTTTCGAATTTTCGATTCATTAAACTGGGTCGACCAAATGAAAGTAGCAAATGAAGCGGTTCAAAAGGCAGGTAAAATTTCTGAAGGTGCAATTTGCTATACGGGAGATATCTTAAATCCTGAACGTTCAAATGTATTCACACTTGAATATTATGTTAATTTAGCTAAAGAATTAGAAAGTGAAGGCTTCCATATCTTAGCAATTAAAGATATGGCTGGATTATTAAAACCTAAAGCAGCATATGAACTTATCGGCGAATTAAAATCAGCGATAAACTTACCAATACATTTACACACTCATGATACGAGTGGAAATGGCCTGCTTATCTATAAAGAAGCGATAGATGCAGGTGTGGATATCATAGATACTGCTGTTGCATCTATGAGTGGTTTGACAAGTCAACCTAGTGCTAATTCACTTTATTATGGACTGAATGGCTTTAATCGTCATTTAAGAGCAGATATTGAAGGCTTAGAAGAACTCAGTCATTATTGGAGTACTGTGCGCCCTTACTATAGTGACTTTGAAAGTGACATTAAATCTCCTAATACTGAAATTTATCAACATGAAATGCCTGGTGGACAATATTCAAATTTAAGTCAACAAGCTAAAAGTTTAGGCTTAGGTGAACGTTTCCACGAGGTCAAAGATATGTATCGTCGTGTGAATTTCTTATTTGGAGATATTGTGAAAGTAACACCATCATCTAAAGTTGTAGGTGATATGGCACTTTATATGGTTCAAAATGATTTGGATGAAGAAACAGTAATCAATGAAGGACATAAGTTAGATTTCCCTGAATCTGTTGTATCTTATTTCAAAGGTGACATCGGTCAACCGGTCAATGGTTTTAATAAAGAGCTCCAAGCGGTCATCCTTAAAGGCCAACAACCATTAACAGAACGTCCAGGTGAATATTTAGCCCCTGTAAATTTTGATGATATAAGACAAGAACTTGAAGCAAAAGCTTATGGTGAAGTGACTGAACAAGATGTTATCAGTTATGTATTGTATCCAAAAGTATTTGATCAATATATTCAAACGAAACAACAATATGGTGACTTATCGTTATTAGATACACCAACGTTCTTCTTCGGTATGCGTAATGGGGAAACAGTTGAAATCGAAATAGATACGGGTAAACGATTGATCATTAAACTTGAAACGATTAGTGAGCCAGATGAAAATGGTTATAGAACGATTTATTATGTGATGAATGGACAAGCGCGTCGTATTTCGATTAAAGATGAAAATATTAAAACAAATACGAACTTAAAACCTAAAGCAGATAAATCAAACCCTAGTCATATCGGTGCTCAAATGCCAGGTTCGGTTACTGAGGTAAAAGTTGCAGTTGGCGATGAAGTAAAAGTTAATCAACCACTACTAATTACAGAAGCGATGAAGATGGAAACGACAATTCAAGCACCGTTCAATGGTATAATCAAACAAGTAACCGTTGTTAGTGGTGATGCAATTGCCACAGGGGATCTATTGATCGAGATTGAAAAAGCAGATTAAATTAAATAGTTGTTTGAAAATAAGACATTTTGACGTTAGAGAACAATTCAATAAATAAAAAAAGTCCGGGACATAATTCCTAGCAAAAATGCCAGTAAATGAGTTTTTTATAAATTCATTTACTGGCTTCTTTATTTACAATACTCCGTATTGTTGGCTCGCTTGCCCAACATGCTTTGCTTGTAGAAACTGATTAACTCAGTTTCTCTATGTTGGGGCCCTTCTTATGCGACAGCTCCAGCCTGTAGTCTTCTAAAGAAATGCTTAGATGCATATTCACTCATTATAGTTGCGACGCTTTCCTGGGGTGCTGTCTCTAAAGCAGTTCTTAAATGGATTTTCATTTCACTTAAGTTCAATAAAAATCCTGCTCCCTCAGGCGTCACACAACGTCACTCGTCATTCATCTTTAGAATTTCTTACATAAGTGCGCTAGCACTTATGTTCATTAATAATCACCTACACTTATGAATTAATGT
>NZ_JAESMI010000135.1:0-2216 GCF_017893095.1 Staphylococcus sp. GDX8P80P
GAAGAGAAGGCAAGTAAAGAAAGCACAACAGAACAACCTTCAACAGAAGAGAAGGCAAGTAAAGAAAGCACAACAGAACAACCTTCAACAGAAGAGAAGGCAAGTAAAGAAAGCACAACAGAACAACCTTCAACAGAAGAGAAAGCAAGTAAAGAAAGTACAACAGAACAACCTTCAACAGAAGAGAAGACAAGTAAAGAAAGTACAACAGAACAACCTTCAACAGAAGAGAAGGCAAGTAAAGAAAGCACAACAGAACAACCTTCAACAGAAGAAGCTACTAAAGAAACTACAACAAATCAACCAATTTCAGAAAAAGAAACTGTAAATGAAGTTAAAAATGTAGCAAATGAAACAGGAGTGTCTGAAGACGAAATTTTATCAGTTTTAAATAAACAAGGTGTTAATAAAGCTGATGAAAATGAAATTTTAGCTGCTTTAATTAAAGAAAAATCGGCAACTAATGATCAATATTCAACTCCAGTAGTTGCTAATACAACAAACACATCTTCTAAAACGAAGACAACTTCTAACACACCTGTTAGAAACTTGTTACGTAATAGAGCAATGGTAATGGATCGTGCTAATACGTCAGATTTACAAGAATCAGCAGAAAATAGTGCTATATACTCACCAGGTGATGCTACTAAAAAACAAACTTATAGTGGTAAAGCATGGGTTTATAGAAATGGTAATCATTCAAATTATTCTCAAAAAGATGCATTACCATTGTCAGGAGTTAATGTCTACTTACAATGGGTAAACGGAAAAGGTGTTGTATCCCCAGTATATTACACTACTACAAACCCAGACGGTTCATTTGCATTTGACTTATCTAAACCAGTTACAGATGAGAATGGCAATTCTTATGAATTTAAATTAGCAGGAGACTCTAAATTTGCTATAAGAACTTGGGTTAAAAATCCAGATCCATCTAAATACGATGTTGTTAAACACGGTGACCAAATGTATGGTTATCATGATCGTTTAACTAGAAAAAATGAATCTTGGGACTTTACAGCAGGGATTAATAGAATTGTTAACTCACACGTTGTACTTCAAGAAAAACATAACAATGTTGATTGGTTACTAAAACCAGAAAATGAACGTACAACATCTGGTACTTCAAATGGCCAATTTGAAAATACAGGTGCTTACGGTACAATTCGCGGTAACGTATGGTATGAAAACGGGGATCCTAATGGCTCTGATGCAAGACGTTGGGGTAAAGACTCTTGGGATGTTAATGCCACTAATACAAAAGTCGCTGCATCATATGTAAATGACGAAGTAACTAGATTATTTGATACTTGGAAAAATGAGCACAGTGGTTATACATTAGATGATTTCAAAGCTGCACAAGCACAAATTATCGCTGATTATGAAGCTAAAAATGGTGTGGGCTCACACATTGCTGAAACTGTTGTAGCAAATGTAGATTCTAAAGGTGATTATTACATTCCGTTCAAAGGTATTTATGGTATTAGTGCTTATAAACAAAATTCAGGTGCAAGCATTTCTAAAACTATCTCAGATGAAGAATATGGTAAAGTTGTAGCTGATAAAGATGTTTCACATAATAACTTAATGGCTTGGAATGGAACAATTGGACAAAAACACAGACATATCAATTCTGATTACGTATATGTTACGCCACTAGTTGACGACTATGCTATTTGGAGTAATAATTTCCAAACCAACATGTTTGAAGGATTAAGTGACGATTTGTTACCAATTGGACCAAATGCTCAAAGCTCATATAACACATCAGGTGTGGATTTTGCACTTTTAGCACCACAACCAATGCACGACATCACGAATTATAACTCAACAGATGAATTAGCTAGACCAGGTGATACTGCAGAATCTAGAACAGGTGGCTTATTACCAAATCGTGAATATCAAGTGCAATGGTTCAAAAATGGCGAAAAATTCGGAGATCCAGTTACTGTAACTTCTGCAGAAGATGGAACAGTAGGTTCAGTACCTTTAACAGTACCAGAAGATGCAAAAGTATCAGACGTATTCTCATCTGCAGTATTCAAACAAGGTGTTTCTACAGAATCATTAACTACAGCATTAGCTATTGATTCATTCTCTATTACAGACCAACAACCAGATAATGAAGTGTATGAACCAACAACAGACGAAGTCACAAAAGATCACGGAACACCAACAACTGAGGATGATGTAACAGGAGCAGTAACAATTCCAGA
>NZ_JAESMI010000136.1:0-822 GCF_017893095.1 Staphylococcus sp. GDX8P80P
GACGAATTTAAAAGTGTTAAAAATGTAACTGGGAAAATGAGCTTTATTTATGCAGATGCTGTATCGCACCGCATCGTAGATGTGGTAGCGGATCGTAAGTTAAAATCGTTAAAAGATCATTTTTATCGCTATTCTTTGAAACTAAGACAAAAAGTCAAAACGGTAACGATTGATATGTATGAACCATATATGTCGCTAATCAAGCAATTATTTCCTAATGCGAAGATTATTATTGATCGTTTTCATATTGTTCAATCCTTAAATCGAGCGTTAAATATGTCGAGAGTTCATGTAATGAATTGTTATAGGACCTCAAATAGACCGCTTTATAATAAATATAAACGTTATTGGAAATTATTTCTTAAACCTTTTGAAACGCTAGAGGCATTTAATTATCGTAAAGTCCATTTATTTAAAGAATGGAAAACTGAAAAAAGCATTGTAAATTACTTATTAGATGTAGATGAAGAATTATATAATACATATCACTACGTTCATGAGCTAAGACGATTATTAAAAGAAAACCAAATAGAGAAATTTAATCATAAACTCTTTTCTATTCATCTTTCAGATGTGTGTCCTAAATTACGCCCAGTCATTAGAACTTTAAGACGATTAGCAACTTTCATTGAAAATACTATGACATATTCTAACCTGACCAACGGTCCGTTAGAAGGAATTAATAATAAAATCAAACTCATTAAAAGGGTATCTTTTGGTTATAGAAATTATGATAATTTACGTAATCGAATTATTATAACTTCGCGACTATTTGCCTCAACAACAAAAAAAGAGATTAAACAACCTAAGGTTGCTTAATCT
>NZ_JAESMI010000137.1:0-504 GCF_017893095.1 Staphylococcus sp. GDX8P80P
GTCGAGAGTTCATGTAATGAATTGTTATAGGACCTCAAATAGACCGCTTTATAATAAATATAAAAGTTATTGGAAACTATTTCTTAAACCTTTCGAAACGCTAGAGGCATTTAATTATCGTAAAGCTCATTTATTTAAAGAGTGGAAAACCGAAAAAGGCATTATGAATTACTTATTAGGTGTAGATGTAGAACTATTTAATACATATCAATACGTTCATGAGTTAAGACGATTATTAAAAGAAAACCAAATAGAAAAATTTAATCATACACTCTTTTCAATTCATCTTTCAGATGTGTGCCCTAAGCTACTCCCAGTCATTAGAACTTTAAGACGATTAACAGCTTTCATTGAAAATACTATGACATATTCTAACCTGACCAACGGTCCGTTAGAAGGAATTAACAATAAAATCAAACTCATTAAAAGGGTATCTTTTGGTTATAGAAATTATGATAATTTGCGTAATCGAATTATTATAACTTCGCGACTATTTGCCTCAAA
>NZ_JAESMI010000014.1:0-9953 GCF_017893095.1 Staphylococcus sp. GDX8P80P
TAAATAGTTCTAAGATAGATTACGAAACATAGTTGCGAAGACTCCTAGGGGATCTTTAATTTTAATGAACCTATGAGCAATGGCTCTTAAGTAAGTAGTTCTAAAATGGGTAATGGAACGTAGTTGAGCGACGCCTGAGGGAGTTTGAACGATTGATGAACGTAACTGCTCACACACTTACGTAAATAGTTCTAAGATAGATTACGAAACATAGTTGCGAAGACTCCTAGGGGAGCAGTGCTAGTCGAAGACTACAGGCTGAGACAGCACCCCAGGAAAGCGAAGCAACTTATGTGAGTGATTATCGATCTATGGCTGCTTTTTCACACAAAAAGAGTCCGGGACAAAAATAATATAATGAAGCTATTTAGCAAATTCGCAGTAGCTGACTGAACTGAGAAGGCGCTTAATTCAAGCTTTTCTCAGTTCTAGTCATCCTTGTGGGCGGGGCCCCAGCAAAGAGAATTTCATTAAGAAATTCTACAAGCTAAGCAAGCTGGGAGTGGACAACGAATTTAAAAAGAATTCTGTCCCACTCCCTTTCACACAAAAAACTAGCAGGGGGTAACACCCTGCTAGTTCAACACATCACACTTTATTTATTTTGTTCTTTTTCTTCAATCGCTTTTAACATTAACTCAGTCATACCAGCTAAATCGTATTTAGGATCAAAGTCCCACTCTTTACGAGAATAGCTTGTATCAATATTATCTGGCCAACTATCTGCAATTGCTTGACGTGCTGGATCCACTTCATAGTCTAAAGCAAAATCTGGATAATGTTTTTGGATTTCAGCTTTAATTTCTTCAGGTTCAAAGCTCATAGCACTTAAGTTATAGCCATTACGCGTAACTAATTTATCTGCATCTGCTTCCATTAATTTAATAATTGCATCAATTGCATCATCCATATACATCATATCCATGTATGTGTCTTTAGCAATATAACTTGTATAACGTCCGCTTCTTACCGCTTCGAAATAGATTTCAACCGCATAGTCCGTCGTACCGCCACCTGGTTCTTTAACATGAGAAATAAGTCCAGGGAATCTCACACTACGCGTATCGACACCAAATTTTGTGAAATAATATTGGCATAATAATTCACCAGCAACTTTATTCACACCATACATTGTAGTTGGTTGTTGGATTGTATTTTGAGGTGTATCTTTCTTAGGTGTTGAATCACCAAACGCACCAATAGAACTTGGTGTGAAGAAATGTAATTCATATGTTCTAGCAGTTTCTAATGCATTCATCAAACCGCCCATATTTAAATCCCAAGCCAATAATGGATTTTTCTCAGCAGTTGCTGATAATAAAGCCGCCATATGCATTAACGTATCCGCTTTAAAGTTCTCAACACTCGCCATCATCGCTTCACGATTCGTAACATCCAATACTTCAAACGGTCCATTATTAACCGGTGAGTCCTCTTCCGGTTCTCTAATATCCGTAGCTAAGACATTGTCATTTCCATAAATTTCTCTACATTTTAATACCAGCTCAGTACCAATTTGACCAAGCGCTCCTGTAATAACGATTCTTTCCATAAATAAAAACTCCCTTTGTGTGTTTAGCACGAATAATTGTCCTTTTAGGGTGTACATATTCCCTATTTACATGCTTATTATAATATAAAAGCGCTTTCTTGTATACTCAGAAAGTACATTCTTTATTAATCTATTTCTTTTTGAAAAGTCAGAGATTCTTACGTATCGTAGTGTTTGATTTATTAATCATTTTTAAATTTATCGTAAATAATTGAATGCGTAAGCTTTAAGACGGGTGACTTATGCTAATATAAAAATGTAAATTCCATATAATAAAGGAGGCAAATATGAAGCGATATCTTGTTCCAATCTTAATACTATTTTTTATCGTATTTGGTATCACCATGGGTACAACGTATGCTGCTGAATCAGAGTCAATCCAATCAAACAACACCACAGCAGTATCACACACAACATCACAAGAAGCACCATCAGTAAATGCTTACTCGACGAATAAGGATATGGCAATAGAGTCTGATGCAATTTCACATCATGATGACATCACATCGTCGTCTCAAACGACACCACATCCTGATGTTGCAACGTCTACAACACAACATACAACTTCAGAGAAGCACAATGTTTCATCTCAGGGTTCTGCCTTTTCAGAAGAAAAAGCATTGCCTGAACCGACTACAAATGAAGTTCAATCGTCGCAAGATACTAAGGTAAACACATCATCTTCAACAACTGAAGCTTCTAAGTCAGCACAAGTTACACCGCCAAAGGCATCTACGCCGACGAAAGTTACCTCATCGCCTGAAGAAGCAACGCAACAACAAAGTCATGATGTTACTGTATCACAACACGCTACACCTGTTTCAAAGCAAGCACCTAAACACAGTGATGCTACTTCAAAGCAAACTGCTATGAAGACGAATGATGTTACTGCGAATAAGAAAGCAACAACAGCTTCTAACAACAAAGATAAACACACAATTTTACATACAAATGATATTCATGGTCGTTTCGTTGAAGAAGATGGTCGTGTCATCGGAATGGCTAAAGTAAAGGGACTCAAAGACAAATATCATCCTGATTTAATGGTTGATTCTGGCGATGCTTTTCAAGGATTACCTGTTTCTAACAACTCTAAAGGTGAGGAAATGGCTAAAGCTATGAATAATGTCGGTTACGATGCGATGACTGTCGGAAATCATGAATTTGACTTTGGCTATGACCAATTACTTAAATTACAGAAACAGTTAAATTTCCCTATCATTTCATCCAATATCTATAAAAATGGTAAACGTATATTTAACCCTTCCACAATCGTAACTAAAAACAATGTCCGTTATGGTATTGTGGGTGTCACAACACCTGAAACCAAAACTAAAACATCACCTACTGCAGTTGAAGGTGTGGAATTTAAAGATCCGTTAACCAGTGTCAAACAAGCTATGAATCAAATTAAAGATCATGTGGATATATTCGTTGTCTTATCACACTTAGGTGTGGATAAATCAACACAAGAACGTTGGCGTGGTGATTATTTAATCGAGCAGCTGACGAAAGACCGTTCATTTACACAGTCTATCTTTGTCCTCGATGGCCATTCACATACAGTCATTGATCACGGTCAACACTACGGTGCTAACAATATACTCGCGCAAACAGGAACAGCCCTTGAAAATGTAGGCCGTATTGATTTTAATTTTAAAGATAAGCAAGCAACGAATGTCGAAGCATCATTAATTAATGTCGCTGATGCTGAGCATGTGACACCTGACTCACAAATCGAAGCACAAACTAAGAAAGCAAATGATGCGTTCTTGAAAGCAACATCCACTGTCGTTATCCCTAATAATACAGTGAAGTTAAATGGCGAACGCGCACAAGCACGTACACAAGAAACCAATTTAGGGAATTTAATTACAGACGCTATGGAAGCATATGCCTCTAAACATTTCTCACACCCTTCTGATTTCGCAATCACTAACGGTGGTGGCATACGTGCTTCAATCGACAAAGGTAAAGTTACAGAAAATGATATTATTACTGTATTACCATTCGGAAATTTAATTTCTCAAATTCAAGTTAAGGGCTCAGATGTATTAAAAGCATTTGAACATAGTTTAAGTGCTGAAACGGATATGCAAGATGGTAAGAAAGTCTTAACTGCTAATGGTGGTTTCTTACAAATTTCTGATTCACTAAAAGTATATTACGATATCGACAAAACATCTGGACAACGTATTAATGCAATTAAAGTATTGAATAAAGAAAATGGTCGCTATGAGGATTTAGACCCTAACCGCACGTATTATGTAACAACAAATGATTTCACGGCTAATCAAGGTGATGGCTATGATATGTTTGGTGGTCAACGTGAAGAAGGCATCTCATTAGATGAAGTTGTCGCGCAATACACTAAAGAAACCGATTTGAGTATATATGATACAGTTGAACCTGTACGTATTATCAACGGAGAGCCTGAAAGTGCTGAGCAGCCAAATACTGGTGAAGCAACTCAAGATAGTAACAATCATTCAACAGGTCACGCAGGTAGCGGTCAACAAATGCCAAATAATAATACTAATGATGACTCGAAACACAATAGTCATCATGGACAACAACCAGCGCATAAAGATACACATCAAGCCAATGGAAATATCATCGAACTTCCTAACGTAGCTAATGATGGTCATCAACAAATGCAAGTGCCATCAAGTACTAATTGGAAGCATCACCATAATGATGCACAATCAATGGCCATCAACACTAACCATACATCTACACATCATCATTCTGGTTATCCTGTAGCTTCAAATCATTACAACAAAGTGATTCAATTATCAAATCACGCCTTTGAACAGCATGCTGGTGCGTACCATATGATGCATCAGCAACATCATCACACGAGCAAAGCAATTCAAACAATGGCGCTCTATAATGAACCATTAACACAGCTACCTAATACAGGTAATACAGATGATACATCAGAACATGGTATCGCAATCTTACTTGTTGTAACTGGAACTGGATTGATATATTGTCGTCAACGCAAAAAATCAGCATAATTTTTGATAGATAATAAACCGTGAATGGGACACTAAATGCATTGTCTCACTCACGGTTTGTTGTCATTATATTAAGATTGTTGTGACATCCAACTATTTATCCTGCTTTTCAATCGCTTTTTTATAAAAATAATTAGCAACCACTATATCTACAATAGCAAGGCCAACAGATTTAAAGAGTGTCACTTCTTCATCACTCTCACGTCCTGAAATTTTACCTGCAACAATATCACCAAGTTCACCATGTAAAGATGCTTGTGTGATAATTCCTTCTTCTTGAGGTACCTTTAAATCGCCTGTTTCTTCCATTGCAGCTTCAGTAGATTCAACCACAATTTTGTTCGCTACCATCATTGATTCAGTAGGTAATTCCTGCATATCTGGTTTGAAAGAACCTACTGCATTTAAGTGAACACCTGGATGTAAAGTATGAGCATATACGGGATTATTCGAATTTGTAGCAGTTACTACAATGTCCGCTTCTGCCATGGCATCATCCGCTTGATCAAAGACTTTCGTTGCTACATGATATGTTTCCGCTACTTCTTGTGCTAATACTTCCGCATTCGATGTCGTGCGACTTGAAAAGTGAATCATATCGATATGTCTCACAGCCATAACAGCTGCAATTAAACCTCTAGCCTGATCACCAGCACCAATGACACATAACGTTTTAGCATCTTTGCGAGCCAAGTATTGCGTTGCTACGCCTGAAATTGCGCCAGTACGTATTTGTGTTAAATAACTGCCATCTAACACTGCAAGCGTTTCTCCCGTCTCATAGTCACTTAAAAGGACTGACCCTGTTATCGTTTTCTTGCCCTTTTTAGGGTTATCAGGCGCAAATGTAACGGTTTTGATGCCAACGATTTTAAGATCATCGGATAAAGCTGGCATGACTAAATAGCGATTATCATCATTAAATGGTAGGACATAGCGTAGTGGCGTTTCTGTCTTACCTTCTGAGAATGCTTTTAACGAATTAGCAACTTCATCAATCACTTCTTTCATATCTAGTAATGCTCGTTGATCTTGCTCATTCAAAACTAACATATTAATTCCTCCATCAAATGCTTTGTCGTTATTCATTATTTACCCGTCAAGCCACTCATTTATCATCTTATTATGTAATACTTTTAATTCACGTATGTTGATAGGATAAAAGGCTAATTTAACTTGCTTAAACTATTCATTTTGATTGCAACGCTTCGTTTCCCACTTTAATCTACAAGTCCTTCATCATAATAAGTAGCGTGATTATTTAGAAATACACGCAAACTATGATGGTAATATACTAACTTTTCATCCGCTTCTTCGATCGGCAACCAACGTAATGTTGAAATTTCATCTTTCATTTGAATTTCTGTTGTATAATCATGTACTTGTACTTTAAACATAATAAAAAGCGTATGGACATTCATTTGTGTCGATTTACCTTCATTAATACTAACTACGTCCTTAACTTCAATAGCTAAGCCTGTTTCTTCTCTAACTTCACGTTTCAATGCTTCAACTAGCGTTTCCCCATACTCAACTTTGCCACCGGGTAGTGACCAGCCACCACCATCTGTATTATGAACGAGTAAAATATTTCCTGCTTCATCTTGTATCAATGCATATACTACTTTTAAATCTTTCATTCATCCAACCTTCATTCATTAGGAATTTCAAATCGACTTACTAAATTGCCATTCTTTTTAACATATGGTTCGATTTCATATCCGCCATGTTTTTTAATCACTTTTTGTGAGGCAGTGTTCTTAGGATTCGTAGTCATTAATACTTTGTTTACACCTAGTTCTTTTAACAATAGCTTCGCTTCTTGCAACATAAATGAAGCAATGCCATGTCCTCTACGTGACTGACACACGCCGTAACCCACATGTCCGCCAATGTTTACTAAGCGTCGATTTAAGTGATGGCGAATATCGACTGCGCCAACAATAGCTCCATTTTCAAAGCAAAATAGTGTGGTCGTTGGTACCCAATCATCATCAACCTCTATATTATTTAAATGGTCTACCATGTGTTCAAATGACTCATACTTCGCCAAGTCTGTATTGGAAGGCACTATGGGTTCATCATGAACATACCATTCTTGGACGTACTTCATTAAAGCCACTTTATCTGAATAGCTTAACTGTCTTAGATTTAGCATTAACACACCACCTTCTAAATTATATGTTAATTTGATATTTCATATTTTAAGACGATGAACTATAACATTATTTTACCAAAATAAATATCTCCACCTCATCTAATAACAAGTGACATTTTGAGTTATCTTTGTTATATCACAATAAAAATAGACTGGAACGATCATAATCGTCCCAGCCTAAAAATGACTCTCTCTTATATCATTATTTAATTGTACCTAGTTCTTTACCAACTTTTTCATAAGCAGCAATTGCTTTGTCTAACATTTCTTTCGTATGCGCTGCTGTAGGCATATTTCTTACACGTCCTGTGCCACGTGGTACTGTTGGGAAGACGATAGATTTAACATATACACCTTCGTCTTTAAGACGTTTACTAAATTCTTGTGTTTCTTTTTCGTCTCCAATAATAACTGGCGTAATTGGTGTTTCTGATTCACCAGTATTGAAGCCAAGTTTAGCTAAGCCATCTTTTAAATATTTCGCATTATCCCATAATTGATCGTGTAATTCAGTAGAAGCCATTAATTTTTTCACAGCTTCAGTAATTGCTTTAGTATCTCCAGGAGCTAATGAAGTTGAGAATAAGAATGGTCTTGATTGAGCTTTTAACCAGTCGATAAGTTCTTTAGTACCTGCTACATAACCACCAACTACACCGATTGCTTTTGAAAGTGTACCGATTTGGAAGTCGATTTTATCTTGTAAACCGAAATGTTTAACTGTACCAGCACCTTTACCCATTACACCTGAACCATGCGCATCATCAACGTAAGTAATTAAGCCAAATTCTTCAGCAATTTCAACGATTTCAGGTAATTTAGCAACGTCTCCGTCCATACTAAATACACCATCTGTGATGTACATAACTTTATTGTATTGACCTGATTCAACAGCTTCTTTCGCTTTCGCTCTTAAATCATCCATATCTGAGTGGTTAACACGGATGATTTTAGCTTTAGATAAACGACATCCATCAATAATAGATGCGTGGTTTAATTCATCTGAAAGGATCGCGTCATTTTTGTTCATTACTGCTGAAATAGCTGCCATGTTACAGTTGAATCCTGATTGATAAGCAATAGCAGCTTCAGTACCTTTGAACTTAGCTAATGTTTCTTCTAACTCATCATGTAAGTCTAATGTACCGTTAATTGAACGTACAGCACCAGCACCAACACCGTGTGAATCAATTGCATGTTTAGCTGCAGATTTTAAATCTTCGTTTGTTGCTAGTCCTAAATAGTTATTTGATGATAAATTAATATATTGTTTCCCATTGATTGTAATTTCTGGACCATTCGCACCTTCGATTGAATCGATTTCGTTATATAATCCATTGTCTTTTAAATATTGAATATTTTCTTCTAAAAAGTTGTGTAGTGATTGAACCATATTCATATCCCCTTTGCATTTATTTATCAACATAATCATAACTGATTTTTCTTGAACATGAAAGCACTATCATTCCAGTTAATTCAATATATTGAATATTCTTTACGTCATGTACAACTGTTCATACAACATGTATATTTACCTTCATTTTCCAGAAAATACCGAATTAATCTATTGAGTTGAATTAGAATTTGATATACTAAAATTCATAATAATTAGGAAGAAGTGGTTCATGTGTTAGATTGGTTTCAATTAGCCAGTAATAAGGAAAATAGAATGATTCAGATGCGTCGCTATATGCATCAATATCCTGAACCTTCTTTCGAGGAAACTTGGACGCATAACTATATTCTAAATCAGCTTAGTCATCTTGATTGTAAAATTGAATCACCTATTGGACGTAATGGCATTAAAGCAACATTCAAAGGTAAAGAAGAGGGACCAACGATTGCATTTCGTGCTGACTTCGACGCACTACCTGTACAAGAACTTAACGATGTACCTTACAAATCTAAGAATGATGGATTGATGCATGCATGTGGTCATGATGGTCATACTGCGATATTATTAGGCGTTGCTGAGATTGTGCATGAACACCGCCATTTATTAAAAGGAAATGTGGTCTTTATCTTCCAATATGGTGAAGAAATTATGCCAGGTGGCTCTCAAGAAATGATTGATGATGGTTGCTTAAATGGTGTTGATAAAATTTATGGTACCCATTTATGGAGTGGCTATAGTACAGGTACGATTTATTCAAGACCTGGTGCGATTATGGCATCACCAGATGAATTCTCGGTTACAATCAAAGGTAAAGGGGGCCATGGCGCTAAACCGCATGAAACCATTGACCCAATTGTAATTATGGCTGAGTTTATTTTGAGTGCGCAAAAGATCATTTCTAGAACAATAGACCCTGTTAAAGAAGCAGTACTCACATTCGGAATGGTTCAAGCGGGATCATCGGATAGTGTTATTCCCGATAGTGCTTTTTGTAAGGGAACTGTGCGCACATTTGATACAGAATTACAATCACACATTCAACATAAGATGGATAAACTATTACAAGGCTTGGCACTGGCTAATGATATCACTTACGACTTAGAATACATTCGTGGCTATTTACCAGTACACAATCATGTCAATGCATATGAGGTAGTCAAACAAGCTGCAAATGACTTACATCTACGCTTCAATGAATCTGAGTTAATGATGATTGGTGAAGACTTTTCTCACTATTTAAAAGTCCGCCCAGGGGCATTCTTCTTAACTGGATGTGGTAATAAAGATAAAGGTATTACAGCACCACATCATAACCCACATTTTGATATAGATGAAGCTGCATTTAAGTATGCTGCTAGTGCGTTCTTGAAAATATTGGAAATTGAAAATGTGTTTTAAAATAGAATCGTTTACCCTAATAAAACAATGCCTATGATTACTTTAAATTCAAGTTAATCATAGGCATTTTTATATAAAAGAAAGTAAAATTTATGTAACAAAGTGTGATAGCTATAGTTATTAATCATATAGAAACACAATAGTGCTTATTTTTGAGCATATAATAAATAGACTAAAACAAGATGAATTGTCTTAGCCTCTTTAAACATTTAGGCAGTAGCTGACTGATTTAAATTTAAAATGCGCTTGAATCAAGTTTTTTTAAATCTAGTCATACTTAACGATGGGGCCCTAGCAAAGGGAATCTCATTAAGAAATTCTATAAACTAAGCAAGCTGGGAGAGGACAACCAATTATTGGTTCTAAGAGAAATGCGGTTGATGAAACAAATTGATTGTTTCATTAACCGCATTTTTTATACAAAAAGAG